>NZ_JBHVVM010000035.1:0-77171 GCF_042883525.1 Streptomyces sp. NPDC058195 | reverse complement strand
CCGGCAACCCTTCGGCTGCCGGGGGCCCGCCCCGTTCCCTCTCGCTGTCGCCGCGCGGTCAGGCCGCCCGGCCGTCCCCCTCGGAGGGGCGGCGGTGGCGGCCGTGCGGCTGTGCCGACGCGTCGTCCCTCGACTCACCCCCTCGGTGCTTTCCGTAGCCGCCGGCTTCGGCCCGCTCCACGTCCGAGGGACGCGGCTGGGTCGTGTCGGTTCGGGCTTCAGACATGTGGGAAGTCACCCCGTTGTTGTGATCGCTTGCGTGTGGTCACCTGGGCCGATCACGCCACACCGCGACCCGGCACGGCCGCCTGGACGGCCGCCGGGTACGGCTGCGCAGGGCCTTGTGCTCGGACCGGCCCGAGCCCAGATCCTAACCGGGCAACGCGCGCCCCGTCAGTGGCGCCTGACCCAGCGGAACCGGCTTGCACACGGGCAGGGGCGCCGTCGCGGCGGAGCCCTCCGTACCGCTTGTTCCGCGGGGCGGGACGGGCGCCGGGCCGTCGTCCGCCGGGGCCCGCAGCAGCGCCACCCCGCAGGCCGTGTCCCCGTCGGCGTACGGCAGCCGCAGCACGCCGTCCCGGGTCCACACCCCGCGGCCGGCCTGCCAGCCGCCGGGGGCGGCGAAGCCGTGGAGCCGACGCCCCGCGGGACGCCACACCCCGATCCAGGCGCCCGACGCCCCGTCGACCCGCAGCGCCACCGCGCAGCTCTCCGGCGTCAGCATCTGGCCCGGCTGCACGGCGAACGGCGTCACCGCCGCGTCGGGCAGCCGCAGGCACTCCGGGAAGCGCACCGGCAGACAGCTGCCGAGCACCCCCCAGCCGAGCCGGCCGTGACCCGGCGCGTCCGAGCGGATCAGCAGCAGCCCGCTGTCCGGATCGGCCAGCAGCAGCCGGTCGTTGCTCTCCGGCGCGATCTGGAGCAGCGGCGTCACCTCGCCGCCCCGCTCCAGATCCACCGCGACCGCCTTGACCGGGCCGCCGCCCGGCATCTCCCGGTCCAGGGCCAGCATCCGGCCCGTCCGGTCCAGCCAGACGCCACCGGAGCACCGGCCCGGCACCCGGGCGACCTGCTCCGGACCGAAGGCGCCGCCCGCCACCCGCCACACGGTCGTGCTGTACGCGCCGGCCGACAGGGCGTACGCGCACGTCCCGTCCGGCGTCGGCGGCAGCAGGCCCAGCTCCGCGCAGGCGACGGTGCCGAGCGGCAGTTCGCCCGTACCGGGACCGGTCGGGTAGAGCAGCGACACCGCGTGCCGGTCCGCGACCCTGCGCCGGATCAGCACCCGGCCGTCGGCCAGCGGCAGCACCTCGGAGTCCGGCTCCTCCGGCTGGTCGAGGGGGAGCGGCACGGCGTAGGGCTCGGGCCCGTCCAGCGTCCAGCGCTCCACGAACCAGGCCCCGTCGCCCGCGGCACTTCCCCCGCCCGCACCGCCCGGGGCGTCCGCACCGGCCCCGCCGGACGCTTCCGCCCGGTCCGCGAGCGCCAGCCGGGCCGCGTACGAGCCGTCCGCGGCGATCGTGAACGCGGGTGCGTACGGCCGGTCCACCGCGTCCGGGTTCGCCGACGCCCCGTTCTCGGTGACACAGAGAGTCATCGAAAGGTCACCTCCGGCGACCGAAGGTAGTTATCGCACTTCCAGCCGAACAACGCGAGACGCGCCACTTCACACATAAGGGTGGCAATGCCGGTATTCACCTGAGGTGGAGGGGGTGGTTGTGCTCCACCCGATACGAGTCAGTAAGGTTAGGCACTCCTAAGCGCTATCTGTGTGATCTTCGACTGGAGCACGTGATGTCCCTTCGTCGCCGCGGCACCGCCGCAGTCGGCCTGGCGGTGGCCGCCGCCCTCACCCTCTCGGCCTGCGGCAGCGACGACGGCGGCTCGGGCGGCTCGGCCAAGTCCGACGGCGGCGACAAGAAGGCGGCCGTCGCCACCGGCGGCAAGGACTTCGGCGACGCCGCGAAGAAGACGGCGGAGTACGGGACGGACGCCAAGGCCGGTCAGTTCCCCCGCACCCTCACCCACGCCATGGGCAAGACGGAGATCAAGGCCGCGCCCAAGCGCGTCGTGGTGCTGGACGTCGGCGAGTTCGACAACGTGGTCTCGCTGGGCGTGAAGCCGGTCGGCTACGCCCCCTCCGAGGGGGACGCGGCGATCCCCTCGTACCTGAAGGAGGACGCGGGCAGCCCGAAGAACATCGGCACGATCAACAACCTCAACCTTGAGGCGATCGCCGGCCTGAAGCCCGACCTGATCCTCGGCAGCCAGCTGCGCGCCGCCGACAAGTACGACGCGCTCTCCAAGATCGCGCCGACCGTGTTCTCCATCCGTCCGGGCTTCACCTGGAAGGAGAACTACCTCCTCAACGCCGCCGCGCTCGACAAGACCGACAAGGCGAAGAGCGAGCTCGCGGACTACCAGGCCAAGGCCGAGAAGCTCGGCGAGGACATCGGCGCGGACAAGCCGACCGTCTCCATGGTCCGCTACATGCCCGACCGCATCCGCCTCTACGCCAAGGCGTCCTTCATCGGCACCATTCTTGAGGACGTCGGCCTGCCCCGGCCGAAGAACCAGCAGATCGACGACCTCGCCGCCGAGGTCAGCCCGGAGAAGATCGACGAGGCCGACGCCGACTGGATCTTCACCGGCGTCTACGGCGACGTGAAGGCCACCAAGCGCGACACCACCCAGGCCAACCCGCTGTGGAAGAACCTGAAGGCCGTCAAGGAGGGCCGGGCCAAGGACGTTCCCGACGAGACCTGGTACCTCGGTCTCGGCGTCACGGCCGCGGACCTGGTCCTCGACGACCTCCGCGGCGACCTCGTGAAGTAGCCGGCCCCATGAAGCGGCCGGCCCCATGAAGCGGCCGGCCTCGTGCGGGCCGGTCCCGCGAGGTGGCCGACTTCGTGAAGTAACGGATCCCGAACAGGCTGTGGCCGGTCCGCGCGGACCGGCCACAGCCATGGGCGGCCGGGCACGGCGGGCAGGTAGCCTTCTGCCTGTGCCCCGTCTGTCTGATGTCCTCGCCGAGCTCGACGCTCTCTGGCCGCCCGAGCGGGCCGAAAGCTGGGACGCGGTCGGTACGGTCTGCGGAGACCCCGACACGGTCGTCGACCGCGTACTCCTCGCCGTCGACCCCGTCCACGCGATCGCCGAGGAAGCGCTCTCGCTCGGCGCCCAGCTGATCGTCACCCACCACCCGCTCTATCTGCGGGGTACGACGACGGTCGCCGCCGACACCTTCAAGGGCCGGGTCGTGCACACCCTCATCAAGCACGACATCGCCCTGCACGTCGCCCACACCAACGCCGACAGTGCCGACCCCGGCGTCTCCGACGCCCTGGCCGGCGCGCTCGACCTGCGCGTCGAGGGCCCGCTCGTACCGGACCCCACCGACCCGAAGGGCCGCCGCGGCCTCGGGCGGATCTGTGTGCTCGACCACCCCGAGACGCTGGGCGAGTTCGCCGCCCGCGCCGCCGCCCGGCTGCCCGCCACCGCGCAGGGCATCCGGCTCGCCGGGGATCCCTCGGCGACCGTGCGCCGGGTCGCCGTCAGCGGCGGCTCCGGCGACAGCCTCTTCGACGCGGTGCGCGCGGCGGGCGTCGACGCCTTCCTCACCGCGGACCTGCGCCACCACCCGGCCTCCGAAGCCGTCCAGCACTCCCCGCTCGGCCTGGTCGACGCCGCCCACTGGGCCACCGAATGGCCCTGGTGCGAACAGGCCGCGGCGCAGCTCGACGCGATCTCCGACCGCCACGGATGGGACCTGAGGGTCCATGTCTCGAAGCAGGTCACCGACCCCTGGACCACCACCCACCACTCTTCTGGAGCCCCCAACTGAACGCCGCGCCCGCCGACCAGATCCGACTCCTCGACGTCCAGGCCCTCGACGTACGCCTGTCGCAGCTCGCCCACCGCCGCACGTCCCTGCCCGAGCACGCCGAACTCGACGCGCTCACCAGCGACCTCGCGCAGCTGCGCGACCTGCTGGTCGCCTCGCAGACCGAGGAGAGCGACACCGCCCGCGAACAGACCAAGGCGGAGCAGGACGTCGACCAGGTGCGCCAGCGCGCCGCCCGCGACCAGCAGCGCCTCGACTCCGGCGCCGTCACCTCGCCGAAGGACCTGGAGAGCCTCCAGCGCGAGATCACCTCGCTGGCCAAGCGTCAGGGCGACCTGGAGGACGTCGTCCTTGAGGTGATGGAGCGCCGCGAGTCCGCCCAGGAGCGCGTCACCGAGCTGTCCGACCGGATGTCCGCCGTCCAGGCCAAGGCCGACGCCGTGACCGCCCGCCGCGACGCCGCCACCAAGGAACTCGACGACGAGGCCGCCTCCGTCACCAAGGAGCGCGAGGTCGTCGCCGCCTCCGTACCCGCGGACCTGCTGAAGCTGTACGACAAGCTCCGCGGGCAGCAGGGCGGGGTGGGCGCCGCCCGCCTCTACCAGCGCCGCTGCGAGGGCTGCCGCCTGGAGCTGAACATCACCGAGATCAACGAGGTCAAGGCGGCCGCCCCGGACACCGTCGTGCGCTGCGAGAACTGCCGCCGCATCCTGGTCCGTACGGCGGAGTCGGGACTGTAATGGACCGGCCGCGCCCGTTCGTCATCGAGGCCGACGGCGGTTCCCGGGGCAACCCGGGCCCCGCCGGTTACGGAGCCGTCGTCATCGACCCGGCGACGGGGGAGACCCTGGCCGAGGCCGCCGAGTACATCGGCGTCGCGACGAACAACGTCGCCGAGTACCGGGGCCTTGTCGCGGGCCTGGAAGCGGTGAAGGCGCTGGTGCCGGACGCCTCGGCGGACGGCGCGGTCCAGGTGCGGGTCCGGATGGACTCCAAGCTGGTCGTGGAGCAGATGTCAGGGCGCTGGAAGATCAAGCACCCCGACATGAAGCCGCTCGCGGCACGGGCCGCCGCGATCCTGCCGCGCTCCGCCGTCACCTACGAGTGGATCCCGCGCGAGAAGAACAAGCACGCCGACCGGCTCGCCAACGAGGCGATGGACGCGGGCAAGCGCGGCGAGCAGTGGAGCCCGTCCGCCTCGACGGCCGCCCTCCGCGCTCCGGGGGCCGGTGGCCCGCCGCCGTCCGGTCCGCCCGGCGACGCGGCGGCGGGCGCGGCGAAGGCCCGCGCGGCACTGGCCTCCCGGAAACAGGCCCCGGCGGCCTCCACCGCTCCCCAGGTCGGCTGGGGTGCGGCGCCCGACCTCGGCGCGCCCGCCACGTTCGTGCTGCTCCGGCACGGCGAGACGGCCCTCACCCCCGAGAAGCGGTTCTCCGGGAGCGGCGGCAGCGATCCCGCGCTCTCCGCGACCGGCCGCGAACAGGCCGAGCGGATCGCCGGGGCACTGGCTGCCCGGGGCACCGTCGAGGCGGTCGTCAGCTCCCCGCTGCTCCGCTGCCGCGAGACCGCGGCGGCGGTCGCGGCCCGGCTCGGCCTGGAGGTCCTGGTCGAGGACGGTCTGCGCGAGACGGACTTCGGCGCGTGGGAGGGCCTGACGTTCGGCGAGGTGCGCGAGCGGTACGGCCCCGATCTGGACGCCTGGCTCGCCTCCGCGAAGGCCGCCCCCACCGGCGGCGGCGAGAGCTTCGCCGAGGTCGCCCGCCGGGTGGCCGCCACCCGCGACCGCCTCACCGCCCGCTACGCGGGCCGCACGGTCCTCCTGGTCACCCATGTCACCCCGATCAAGACCCTGGTCCGGCTGGCGCTCGGCGCCCCGCCGGAAGCCATGTTCCGCATGGAGCTCTCGGCGGCCTCGGTCTCGGCGGTGGCGTACTACGCGGACGGCAACGCGTCGGTCCGGCTGGTCAACGACACCTCGCACCTGCGCTAGGGCCTCTCGTTTGGATCATGCCGGGCTCGCGGGGGCCGGCACGCACATCTGCCGCGTTGTCGTCAGTCACCGACGCTCCGCGTCGGCTCCTTCCTCCGCCTTGCAGCTGCACGCACCAGCCCCCGCTCCCTGATCCAGCCTGATCCAAACGAAAGACCCTAGGCACCGGAGCGACGGCCCGGGGCGGCGGGGAGCGGCGGGTTCAGGCCCGCAGCCCCGCCGCCTCGCGCGCCAGCCGCTCCACCCGCGCCCAGTCCTTCGCCGCGACCGCGTCCGCCGGAACCATCCAGCTCCCGCCCACGCAACCGACGTTGGGCAGCGCCAGATAGGACGGCGCGGAGGCGGCCGAGATGCCGCCGGTCGGGCAGAACCGGGCCCGCGGCAGCGGCGAGGCCAGCGACTTCAGGTACGCCGTGCCACCCGCTGCCTCGGCCGGGAAGAACTTCATGTCCGTGACGCCGTGCTCCAGCAGCGCGACCACCTCGGACGTCGTCGAGACGCCCGGCAGGAAGGGCAGCCCCGTTCCCCGCATCGCGTCCAGCAGCCGGTCCGTCCAGCCCGGACTGACCAGGAACCGCGCCCCCGCCGCCCGGGTGTCGGCGACCTGGCCCACGGAGATCACCGTGCCCGCCCCGACCACCGCGTCCGGCACCTCCGACGCGATCGCCCCGATCGCGTCCAGGGCCGCGGGGGTCCGCAACGTCACCTCGATGGCCGGGAGTCCGCCCGCGACCAGGGACCGGGCGAGCGGCACCGCGTCGGCGGCATCCTCCAGGACGACGACGGGCACGACAGGGGCGAGGTCCAGCACAGAGGAGGTCATGGCCTCATCCTGCCGCGAGAACAGCGCGGTGCGCAACGACCGTTGCGCAGACTGCAACGCGTGGGCGGCGGGAGCATCCCCGCTCAGTGGACCTCCGTCACCACGACATCGATCGCCCACGTCCGCCCGGCCCGTGCCGGAGCCTCGGCCTCCACCACGTACCCGAGCCCGCGGAGGGTCTCCACCAGCTCCGCGGGCCGCCGCGGGCGCGCGCCGGAGACCAGCAGATCGCGGACCAGCCGCCCCTTCGTCGCCTTGTTGAAGTGGCTGACCACGGACCGCTTCTCGACCCCGTCCACCCACTGGGACTGGAGCACCCGCACGCTCGCCGTGCGCTCCGCCAGCTCGCCCTTCGGCTTCCAGGCCGCGGCGTACGCGGAGGACCGCAGGTCCAGGACCAGCCCGTCCCCGGCCGCCTCCGGCATCACCCGCTCCATCGGCTCACGCCAGTACGCCCCGAGCGCGCCCAGCCCCGGCAGCCTCACGCCCATCGAGCAGCGGTACGAAGGAATCCGGTCACCCACCCGTACCGCGCCCCACAGCCCGGAGAAGACCAGCAGCGACCTTCCGGCCCGCCGCTTGGCCGCCGCGTCCAGGGAGGACAGGTCCAGCGCGTCGTACAGCACCCCCGTGTAGACCTCCCCGGCCGGACGGGTGCCGGCCGTGCGCAGCTCCGCGTTCTTCGCGACCTCGCCGCGCAGCCCCTCGCTCAGCCCGAGCACCTCGCGGGCCTTTCGCTCGTCCGCCGCGCACAGCTCGACCAGCTCGCCCAGGACCGCCGCCCGCGCCTCGGCCAGGCCCGGCAGCGACAGCGAATCCGGCTTCAGGGGCGCCCCCCGCCCCGAGGCGGCCTTGCCTTCGGAGGGCGGCAACAGCACGAGCACGGTGGTTCTCCTTCGTACGCACAGGACAGGGCGGGACCGGGCCCCGCGCCAGCGTACGGGCCCGCCGGACCCCGGCGGAAACGCCCTAGGGCCTCTCGTTTGGATCATGCCGGGCTCGCGGGGGCCGGCACGCACATCTGCCGCGTTGTCGTCAGTCACCGACGCTCCGCGTCGGCTCCTTCCTCCGCCTTGCAGCTGCACGCACCAGCCCCCGCTCCCTGATCCAGCCTGATCCAAACGAAAGACCCTAGGACGGCCGCGGCTCCCGGGTGAGCGCGGCCACGACCGCGGCCGGATCGTCCGCGTGGAACCGTACCGAGTGTGCCTGCCCCCGCCGCCCCATCGGCCGGACGAACTCCACCGGACGGGCCAGTTCCACCGTCACCGTCGTCTGGCCGCCCACCATCACATCCAGCACCCCGTCCGCGTCCGCCCCCACGGAAACCCCCTCGGGGAAGCGCCGCTCGACCCGCGCCGCGGTGACCGTACCGGCGGGAATCCGCAGGTCGAAGCGGGCGCCGTAGCGCAGCCGCAGCGCACCGTCGGCGCCCACCACATGCGGCCGGGTCACACACGCGGCGTGCGTCGACAGCACGAACAGCACCCCGTACACGTCGAGCACCAGCGCCACCGCGTGCACCACCGGCCACGGGATCAGCAGGGCCAGCATCACGGTCTCGACCACGGAGACGAACAGCAGCCCGTACATCATCGCGGTCTGCGGCCCGGTGTACGCGGCGGCCAGGGCGCCCTCGGGCACCGCGTGGAGCCGCCCGCGCACCCACAGCGCGAGACTGTGCAGCGCGCGCAGTTCGTGCCCGGCCAGCCGCCGCAGCCGCCGCCACACCCTCATGACGCCCTCCGCTCCGCCACACGGACGGTGAGGGCGGCCATCACCCGGCGCACCGTCTCGGCCTGGGCGGGCGCGTAGTCGTCGAGCAGCGCCTCACCCAGGCCGGTCAGGACGGGCCCGTCCGTGGGGATCGCCGCCAGCACCGCGTCCGGCACGGCTGCCGCCAGCTCGGCGGCCAGCGGCGCGATCCGGGGATCGTCGACGGCGGCCCCCTCCAGCGCGTCCAGCCGCTCGTACAGCGCGAGCACGGCCGGGTCCTCGGCCAGCGGCGCCAGCGCGGCGTGCAGCTCCCCGTCGGCCCCCGTGGTGTCCAGCAGCACCAGGTGCTCGCGGTCCCTGGCCGCCATGGGCGAACCGGTCACCAGCCCCGTCCCCAGCAGCTCGGCGAGGGCCGGGGACATGGGCTCGTCGTCGGAGACCGGCCCCTCCAGCAGCCGCGCCAGCTGGCGCCGCCGCTCCCGGATCGCGTCCTCCTGCCGGGCCAGGTCCGCGTCCAGCTCGGCCAGCACCTCCATCAGTTCGTGCCCCCGGGAGTCGGCGAGCGCGTCCCGTACCTCGTCCAGCCCGAGTCCCAGCTCCGTGAGCCGCCGGACGCGGGCCAGCACCACGGCGTCCCGCACGCCGTAGACGCGGTACCCGTTGGCCCGGCGCGCGGGCTCGGGCAGCAGCCCGATGCGGTGGTAGTGCCGGATCGCCCGTGTGGTGACCCCGACGAGTGCGGCCATCTCTCCGATACGCATGAGGCCAGTAGAAACGTTGACGCCGCGACAAGGTCAAGCGCGTGCCGGTCCTCCGGATCTCCGCCCGCCCCCTGCCGGGTACCATGGTCGGCACGACAGACGAGTCGGGCGGACGGCCGCGTGGGGATCCCCGGATCCCCCCGAGGAACGTCCGGGCTCCACAGGGCAGGGTGATGGCTAACAGCCACCCGGGGTGACCCGCGGGACAGTGCCACAGAAAACAGACCGCCAAGGACCTCGGTCCTCGGTAAGGGTGAAACGGTGGTGTAAGAGACCACCAGCGCCTGAGGTGACTCAGGCGGCTAGGTAAACCCCACCCGGAGCAAGGTCAAGAGGGGCCGTCGCGAGACGGCTCTGCGCGGATGACCGAGGGCGGCCCGCCCGAGTCCGCGGGTAGACCGCACGAGACCGGCAGCAATGCCGGTCCTAGATGGATGGCCGTCTCCCCGGCCGCCGCGAGGCGACCGGGTGACAGAACCCGGCGTACAGCCCGACTCGTCTGCCGCCACCTGCGGCTTTGCCTTGGAAAGGGCCTCTGACCTGTGCCGGAGGCTCTTTCCGGTCTTTCGGGGGCTTGCCGTGTTAGGCGGCGGAAGGTCCCTGGGAAGTCCCCCGGACAGAGCTGAAAGTCCCTGAAAAGTCCCTGGAGCGGAGGGGCGGATGACGCCTCTGAGCTGGTTCGGGTCGATGGGACATCACGCTGTCGCCCTACCCCGCAGTTGACCGAAGCGAGCGTCACGGCCTTGCCGCCTGCTAGCGGTTTGCTCGTCTATGCCACCGGCTGGACTGCCGGCCGTACGCAGGGCCTGCGCGGCATCGTCTCGGGCTCGGTGCAGTCTGCTGCCCCGGACGGCGGCGGGCGGTCTGACTCGGCTCATTTGAGCGGCGTCTGGAAAGGTTCAGAGATTCGGGCTGCGGTGAGGATGGCTGCGCCTCTACCGTGGGTCAGTCGAAATGAGACCGGGAGCGTGTAGTCGAGGAGACGCCTTGGATCCGGTATCGGTGGGAGTGTTGGCGGCGCTGGCAGGCGGGGCCGGGGGCGAGCTGGGTCGGCAGGCATGGGCGACGCTGAGTGAGTTGGTGCGGAGACCGTTCGGCAGGCAGGCGGGAGCCCAGGCACCCGGGGAGGCCGAGTTGGTGGCGCTGAGCGAGGCGCCAGGCGAACCGGCACGGGCAGAAGCGTTGAGTGGTGCCCTCGCCGCGCGGGCGGCCGTTGACCCGGAGTTCGCTGCCGCGCTGGACTTGTGGCGTGGCCAGCTTCCAGCGTTGGCTGAGGGCTCGGTGACCAACACAGTCAGCGGCGGTACCCAGTATGGTCCGGTGGTCCAGGGTCGGGACTTCTTCGGCATCACCTTCAACAGCCCTACAGCTCCTCCCGCGCGGGAGAGTTGAAGGCTTCGGTTGACCCTTGCGACGTCCCGGGCGGCCCCCGGTTCGGATGCCGTCGACGCAGGGGGTTGCGTCCCGCCATCTAATGACTCGGATCACCATGCGGTATTGAGGAGTAGCTCAGGACGCCCGCGCGTCCGCTGGGGGAGTGCTGCGTGGACTGGCGGTTTTCCTGATGTATGCATCCAGGTGTGCCTGGTATCGTTGAGGACACTTTCAGTGATGGCGTGGATACTGGAGGCAGTCGTGACCCGCGCATGGGAAGCCGATCCGTCTGCGTTATTCGTCAAGCGCCTCGGTAAGTCGGCGGCGGAGCTGGGCAACTCCAAGGACGACGACGAGTGCCCGGACATCTGGCAGCTGAGCAACGGCGACGTTGCCGTGATCGGCCGCGATCTCACCGCGCACTACCGGTCGTGCCTGCCGGGTGAGGTGAACCTGGGGCCGGACGAGCGGTTGGTCGTCATCCCGGGCAACATGCTGAGTGCGGCGAAGGTGGACATTCCCGATGCTTGATCTCCTCGCTCCTGGGCTCCCTGACGAGCTAGGTGAGCGGCTCACACGCGAGGACTACAAGCGGGACTTCCGGGAGCGGCGCGCGGCGATCCGCGATGGGGAGTCCTGGAAACTGGAGCGGTTGCAGCACTTCGAGGAGACGAACGACGACAGCCGGGAGGCGCTGCGTCAGGGGGACTGGCCAGCAGTGCTGCGGCTGTTCGAGGCTGAGCGTGACGCCTTGGTTCGAAGGGCCAGGGATGAAGCGTCGCGCGGGGCGGTCCTTCATCGTATTCGTGTGGTTGAGGAGCCGCTGACGCCGTATGTGCAGTGGGAGCTGCACTGGCTACGACTGAGCGCGGAATGCGGGCATTCCGTTCGCGTCCTGCCTGTTTCCGCGGTCGCCGCCGCGGAGGGCGATACGCTGCTGCCGGAGTTGAGCCTTCTGGACAGTCGGGTTCTCTACCGTGTGCTGTACACCGCTGCTGGTCAACCGGACGGGGCGATGCGCTTCACCGATCCCAGCACCGTGAGGAAATGGGCGGAGTATCTGCAGGAACTGTACGCGGCTGCGGAGGACGTCCAGGCGTACTTCGGCCGTGCCGTGGCCGACCTGCCTCCGCCGCCTGCGGCCTGACCAGGGCGCATCGATCGACGTGCCTACAGAGGGCAACAGGCGACCCGGAGACTCGCAGAACGACCTCTCCGGGTCGTCTCGCGATGTCGTACAGGCCGGGAGCGTTACTGGTGACATCCACTTCCACCACGTCGCCGCCTCGGGGCCATCGGGGCCCGTCCCACGCCAGCTCCCAGCCGACGTGAACACCTTCGTCAACCGCTTCGACGAACTGGGACAGCTGAACGCGGTGCTTGCCGACCGAAACGGCGGGCGCTTCGTCGTCTCCGTTCACGTGGTGGCCGGCACGGCGGGTGCGGGCAAAACCTCGCTGGTCCTGCACTGGGCGCACCAGGTCAAGGACCAGTTCCCCGACGGCCAGCTCTTCGTCAACCTCCGCGGGTACGATCCCGGAGAACCAGTCACAGCCGCGCAGGCACTTCAGCGCTTCCTGCGGGCCCTGGGCGTGGCCCCGGCCGAGGTTCCTCAGGACGTCGACGACGCAGCAGCGATGTACCGCTCACTGATCGCCGACCGCCGGGTCCTGATCCTCCTGGACAATGCGGCCACGGTCAGCCAAGTCCGGCCGCTGCTCCCCGGCGGAGGAGACAGCCTTGTTGTGGTCACCAGCCGCAGCCGCCTGGCGGGTCTCTCGGTGCGTGACGGCGCCCATAGGATCACCCTTGGTACGCTTCCGGAGCCGGAGGCAGTCGCGCTGCTGCGCGCGGTCACGAGGGGCTATCGACCCGAGGACGACAGCGACAAACTTGCAGAACTGGCGCGCCTGTGCGCCCGTCTGCCGCTTGCCCTGAGGATCGCCGCCGAACGGGCCGCCAGCCACCCGCACATGCGACTCGACGATCTCATCAGCGACCTGCGTGACGAGTCCGCCCTCTGGGACGCCCTCAGCACCGGCATCGATGAAGAGGCCGAAGCCATCCGTTCGGTCTTCACCTGGTCCTACCGCGCTCTGCCCACGCACTCTGCCCGCCTCTTCCGCCTCCTTGGCCTGCACCCTGGAGCTGCGTTCAGCCTCCCCGCTGCCGCCGCCCTCGGCGAAGCCACACCCAGCCGAACACGCCAGCTACTCGACGATCTGGTCGGGGCCCACCTGCTGGAGCAGACCGCTCCGGACCGGTTCCAGTTCCACGACCTCTTACGCGCGTACGCCACCGACCTTGCGCAGGCAGAGGAGTCGTCCGACCAAAGGCAAGCGGCGCGACGACGCGTCCTGAGCTGGTACCTCCACACCGCCGACGCTGCCCAGACGTGGCTCTATCCGTCAGAGGACCACCTGCCACTGCCTGAACCCTTGCCGGAAGTCACTCCCCTCGTCTTCACCGACTACAACGCCGCCGTCGACTGGTCCGAACGGGAACAGGGCAACTTCCTCCCCGTCGTGCGCGACGCCGCCCGAAACGGAATGGACGAGACGGCTTGGCAGTTGGCCACCATCCTGTGGTTCGCACGTCCCGCCTCCTCGTCGGAACGGGACTGGCTGGAACTGGGCCGAATCGGATGGGAGGCAGCGACAAGACGAGAGGAACAGAGAGCGCAGACACGGCTGCTCATCAACACGGGCATCGCGCACAGGGCTCTGAACAATTTTTCCGAGGGCCTGGACGCTCTGGAGCGAGCCGTCACGTTGGCTCGCAGCTCGCAGAGCCGGTTCGACGAGGCCCAGGCCCTCAACCTCATGGGCCTGATCCATCTACGACAGCGCGAACTCGACTTGGCGGACGCGCATTTCGGGCAGGCCATGTCCGTCTTCCGAGACCTGGGGAACGATCAACGAACCGCCACCGCACTGTCCAACATCGCCAGCACTCGCCTGAGCGCCGGCCGCCTGCCCGAGGCCGCCTCGGTCATCGACGAGGCGCTTGCCGCGCACCGGGCCCTGGCCAATCGTGGCGGTGAAGGCAACCTCCTTCGGATCGCAGCCGCCCTGCGACTCGAAGAGGGCGACATGGATGCCGCCCGGCGATCCATCGACGAGGCGCTCGACATCGCGCTCGCCCTCCGCGACCACACCCGGGAAGGCTTCTGGCTCCTCACCCTCGGCGACATTCAGCGCACCGCCGCCCAGCACGGCGACGCCCTGACCTCCTATCAGCGTTCCGCCATGCTCCACCGACGCCTCGGCGACCGCAGCCGCGAAGCCCTGGCCTGGCGCGGCACGGGCCAGACGTATGCCGCGATGGACCGCCACGGCGAGGCCACCACCTTCCATCGCCAAGCCTCGGCCGTTCACCGCGACCTAGGGGACACGTGGCAGCTCGCCCTGGAACTCGACCACCTGGCCGCAGCCGTTCACCCGGAGGACCCGGAGACTGCCCGTGGCCACTGGATCGAGGCCCTGACCCACCTGACCCCCTATACCGACCCCCGGGCCACATCCATCCGCTCCCGCATAGAAGCGTTGCTGACCCGAGCTGCCGGTTGACGCCGTCGCTGATGTGACCAACGACGCCACCAGGCTCGACGGAGATACAGCCGTTCGAGGAACGCCGGGGTCGTGATCATCATGTGCGGCCGCACGGTCCTCACTCCGGGTGTGGAACCGGCGCTCAGCCACGAGCACAGGCAGATTGAACGACAGTCGTACGAGGAGGGACTCGATGGGCTGCCAGCCCTCCATCGGCACTCGCTCACTGCTCGCGCGCATCCCTCCAGTAGTCATGGAGCATCTCGGTCGGCCACGAGGGCTGTGTGACAGGCCACGAAGTCGACGACCGGTGTGCCGTCGACGGCGTCGAGGTCCGTCACGTGGAGGTCGCGCCCATCCGCTCGGAGCAGTCGCGGGAACGACGTCGCGATACGGGCGGGGCGCCGGTGGTTGTGGTGTACGAACGTTCCGGTCGTCGGCGTCCGGGCCTCAGCGCACGATGAACACCCTTACCAGAACGCGCCAAGTCATCGAGGCCACGGGCACGAAGGCGCCCGAGGTTGTGAACTGGATCAAGGAGTCACGCCGATGGACCTGAAGTGGTACACGCACACCGACGCACGAGACGTCCGTTCCTTGCTCCTGGACATCCACGACGAGGTGTACGCGAACGATCCCGACCCGTTCCACTCGCGCGAAAGGTTCTCGTACTTCGTCGACCTGTGGTCGGGGCGCGAGGGCTGACGGTGCGTCTCGGGGTGGGAGAACGACGGCCCGGTCGGGTACGCGTACGGTTCGAAGTTCACACCGGGCGGATGGTGGAAGGGAACGGACCGGCCGAGGGGTGTGCGCGGCCGGATCTTCGCCCCGTCCGAGCTGATGGTGATGCCACAGTGGCAGGGCACCGGCCGGGCGCAGCAGATCCATGACGCGCTGATCCAATCGGCCGACGTCGACTTCGTGACGCTCCTCGTCGACTCCACCCATCCCAGGGTGCAAGCGCTGTACGAGGAATGGGGCTACGAGAAGGGGGACGAGGCCAAGCCCTCCGACGACTCTCCCGTGTACGCGGTGATGGTGCGCACGCTGCGGACCGACTGACCCTGAGGCGATGAGGCCTCCGCTGGACGGTTTGGTGCCGGGGCGGGGGCTTCACGCTGAGGGCGCAGCCGCGCTCGCGTAGCCATCAAGGTAGCCATGCAACCGCCTTCCCTGCACGTTTGTGCAGGTCATAGCGTTGCGGCGGCAGTCCCCGGCGTACAGCCCGACTCGTCTGCCTCTCAGGCTTCTGACCTTCGCTATCGCAGGTCAGAAGCCTCTTCTCGTGGAATCGCGGGCGCCGCACCACCCCGTTCCGCACCGGTTCGGGCCGGACCGCGCCGCTACGAAGAAGGCCATGAAGGCAGCCATGGAGGCAGCCGTGCTGGGCGGCTTGGCGCGGGCGTCGGCTGAGCTGGGGAAATCCTCCCGTCACCGGGGGGCGGCGGCCTCGCCCTGGTCGACCGGGTCATCCTGGCCGCCTTCGGCGCATGACGCGTAGTGTCCGGCCGGAGAGACCAGCATTTATGGAGGCGGGCGCGGCATGAGCACTCTTGTGGCCGAGGTCATCAGTACAGGGCGGCTCGACCTGGTGCCGCTGCGCGTCGGGCATGCCGAGGAGATGGCCCCGGTGCTGTCCGACCCCGGCCTGCACACGTTCACCGGAGGTGCTCCGGACACCCCGGAGGCCCTGCGCTCGCGCTACCGGCGGCTGACCGCGGGCTCCCCCGACCCGGACGTGTCCTGGCTGAACTGGGTGATCCGGCTCCGTGACGCGTCCTGTCTGACGGGCACGGTCCAGGCGACCGTCACCTCTGGTGGCCACGGGACCGTCGCCGAGGTCGCCTGGGTGGTGGGGACGCCGTGGCAGGGCAGGGGCATCGCGGGGGAGGCGGCCCGGGGGCTCGTCGACTGGCTCGGCCAGCGGTCGGTGCACACCGTCCTCGCGCACATCCACCCCGGGCACCGGGCATCCGCCGGTGTCGCCGCTGCCGCCGGGCTCGTCCCCACCGATCTGCGGCACGAAGGCGAGATCCGGTGGTACCGGAGCATCGAGAGGCCCGAGCGGCCCGAGCGGCCCGAGCGGTGACCACGGGGGTGTGAGGGACGGGGTGATGAATGGGCCGGACCCACCCCGCCCCAGGTGGTGCACCGTGCACCATATGTGTATTGTGCATATGAAGTGCATGGTGCACATTCGCTCGGCGTGGGGGCTGTGAGCGCTGGGCGGGGCCTGCGCCGCAGGCGTTCACGGAAGGAATCACCCCATGAGTTCACCGGGTCTGCAGGGCAAGGTGGCCGTCGTCACCGGCGGAGCCTCTGGCATCGGCGGGGCCATCACCCGGCTGTTCGCCGCACGTGGGGCTCAGATCGTCGTCGTCGACCTCCAGGAGGAGGCGGGAGAGGCGCTGGCCCGTGAGCTGGGGGACGCCGTGGTCTTCCTGCGCGGGGACGTCTCGGACCGGGCTGTCGCCGAACGCGCGGTCGCGACGGCCGTCGAGCGCTTCGGCAAGCTCGACGTCCTGGTCAACAACGCGAGTGTGTCGCGCCAGAAGCCGTTCGACGAGCAGACGGACGACGACTGGGACCTGGCGATGGACACCGGTCTGTACGCCACGCGCAACTTCATGCTGGCGGCCCTGCCCGAGCTCAGGAAGACCGGCAACGCCTCGGTCATCAACTTCGGCTCCGGAGCCGGGCTCGACGGCCAGCCCAACCAGGCGTCCTACGCGGCGGCGAAGGAGGCCATCCGCGGCCTGAGCCGGGTCGTGGCCAACGAGTGGGCGCCGCTCAACATCCGCGTCAACGTGGTCTGCCCGATGGCCCTGACGGCGGGCGTGGCCCAGTGGGCGCAGGCGCGCCCCGAGCAGTACGCGCAGTCCGCGGCCAAGGTGCCGCTGGGACGCTTCGGCGACCCGGAGCGGGATGTCGCCCCCGTCGTCGCCTTCCTCGCGAGCGACGATGCCCAGTACATGACGGGTCAGACCCTCATGGCCGACGGCGGCGCGATCAAGCTCCGCTGAGCGGTGGCGGACGGGAGGCGCCTTCGCCCCGGCCGGGGTGGCGGGGACGGCGGGGGTGGCGGGGCGCACCGGGTGGCGTCGCGGCGGGGGAGCGCGGCCAGTCGTACGAAGTGACGCGAGCCCATGCGCCCGAACGCGCGGCGGACCTCGCCGAGGCGCCCCGGGGCGACGGCCCTTCCCGGTGCGGGGGCCGTCACGCGCCACGTCGGTGCGGAATCGGGCACGGCGGGGTGAAACGGCCATCGTGGCCGGAGCGAACGCCCCCTCCGAAAGGGGGGAGCGAATCACGTTGACAGGTGGGACGGCACCGGGCGATCTTTCCCGCGCCGGGAGAACACACGCCGACCACCGAAGGCGAAACCAACATGACGCAGAACAGTGGTCCAGCACCGCTCAGCGGTCGGGTCGCGGGCAGTCCGAGCGCACTCTGGCACGAGGAGGTGCTCGGCCCGCACTTCCAGTACGAGGTCACCAGACTTCTGCCCTGGTACATCGCGATCGAGAAGGTACTGGCCGTCGAGTACGCGCGGTTGGGCGTGATCACCGACGCGGACGCCCGGGCACTGGGCGGGGCGCTGCACACGGCGGACGCCGAGGCGCTCGTGGCCGACCCGGAAGCCAACATGTCGGACATCAGCTTCGCCCTGGAGCGGTACGTCGAGCAGCGGCTGCCCCGCCCGGTCCCGTCCTGGCACGTGGACCGGAGCCGCAACGACCTCCAGGCGACCGCCCAGCTGATGTTCGGGCGCCACGAGCTGGCCGGTGCGGCGGAGGCGCTGCTGGGCTTCGGCGAGGCGGTGCACCGGCTGGCGGGAGCCAACCGGGAACTGCCCATGCCCGGCCACACGCACTTCCAGGCCGCGCAGATCATCAGCCCCGGGTACTACCTGGCGGCCGTCTCCGAGCAGGTCCTGCACACGCTGCGGCGGCTGCTCTCGACCTATGACGGCCTGGACGCCAGCCCGTTGGGCTCCGGTGCGATGGCGGGCCAGGAGCTGGCCTGGGACCGTGACCGGATGGCGCGGCTGCTGGGCTTCCAGCGGTCCCAGCCGGTCGCGCTGACGGGGATCGCCTCCCGCGGCTGGGTGGCCGAGGTGACCGCCGACATGGGAGTTCTCGGCCTGGCGCTGAGCCGGTTCGCCACCGACCTGCTGACGTGGGGCAGCAGCGAGTTCGGCTTCATCGATCTGCCCGACGAACTGTGCGGGATCTCGTCCGCCATGCCGCAGAAGAAGAACTTCCCGGTGCTGGAACGCATCCGGGGCCGTACGGCGCACCTGCCCACGTACCACCTCGACGCGGTGCTGGGGCAGCGGAACACCCCGTACACCAACCTCGTCGAGGTCGGCAAGGAGGCCGGGGCGAACCTGGCGAACGCCTACGCCACACTGCGCAGTGTGCTCCGGCTGTTCACGGAGGTCATCGACCGGCTGGTCTTCCGCGCCGACCGGATGCGGGCCGCCTGCGAGCGGGAGTACCTGGGCGGCTTCGCCCTCGCCAACACCCTCACCCTCCAGGAGGGGGTGCCGTGGCGGCGCGCGCAGGTGGTGGCGGGAGCGTACATCGTCGCGGCGATGGAGGCCGGTCTGCTGCCGGGCGAGCCCGACCCGGAGCTGCTGCGGAGCGTCGCCGGTGAGCGGGGGTTCACCCTCACCGACCCCGCCTCGGCGCTGGACGCGGTGCGGGACGTCGACGCGGGCCTGCGCAGGACCGCCTCCGCGGGCTCCGCGCACCCGGACGCCACCGCCGCCGTCCTGCGCGAACAGGAGGGCGAGTACGCGCGGTTGCGTGCGGAGTGGGCGCGGCGCGCCGCCCTGGTGAGCGCGGGTTTCGCGGAGACGGACGCTCTGCTGGGAGCCGGCCGGTGAGCGGTCCCCCGATGGGACCGCCCGCCGGGCACGTTGGGTACGCACACGCGGTACGCGCGCCGCTGCCGGGAACGGCCCGCTGTCCCCGCCCGCCCGGCGGGGACAGCGAGTGCGCCGACGCCGCGACAAGGGGAGGGAAACCGTGATCTACGGCAGCATGTACGAGGCCATCGGGCGGACTCCGCTCGTCCGGCTGCGACTCGACGCCCCGAGCGGCGTCGAGGTGTACGCCAAGCTCGAACTGGCCAACCCGTTCGCGATGAAGGACCGGGTGGCCCGCCACATCATCCTCGGAGCCAGACGCCGGGGGGTGCTGCGCCCCGGAGCGCCCATCGTGGAGAGCTCGTCGGGCACCATGGCGCTCGGTGTCGCGCTGGTCGGCAGGGCGCTGGGCCACGACGTGCACATCGTCACCGACCCGCGGATCGACGCGGTGACCCGGGCCAAGCTGAGCTCCCTCGGCTGCGAACTGCACGTGGTCTCCGAGATGACGTCGCAGGGCTGGCAGGGCGCCCGGCTCGAACGGCTCGACGCGCTGATGCGCGAGCTGCCCGGGGCCTTCTGGCCGCAGCAGTACAGCAACCCGGACAACCCCGGCGCGTACCGGGAGCTCGCCGGTGAACTCCTCACCGATCTGGACCGCATCGACACCGTGGTGGGCGCGGTCGGCTCCGGCGGCTCGCTGTGCGGTTCGGTACGCGCCCTGCGCCGTTCCCTGCCCGACCTCTGGGCGGTGGGGGTGGACTGTGTCGGAAGCGTCCTGTTCGAGCAGCCCGACGAGCCGAAACGTCTTCAGAGCGGGCTCGGCAACAGCCTGCTGCCGAAGAACCTCGACCGCCGGGTCATCGACGAGGTGCACTGGCTGAACGACCGGGAGGCGTTCGAGGCGACCGTGGCCCTCGCGGGAGAGCAGCAGATCTTCGCGGGGAACACCTCCGGTTCCGTCTACCGGGTTCTCGGCGACGTCGCCGCACGTGCCCGGCCGGGCAGCCGGATCGTGGGCATCTTCCCCGACCGGGGGGACCGCTACGCCGAGACCGTGCACGACCCGGACCACTGGGCGGATCAGCGGCTCGGCGAGCTGGAGGCGGCCCTGGCGCCGGAGGCCGTCGACTACGGGACGCCCGTGCGGTCCTGGTCGCGCGCGGTCACCAAGGGGGACGTCGACAAGGACCGGCATCTGCTCTTCATCGAGTCCAACACCACCGGGACGGGCATGATGGCCCTCGGCACGTCCGCCGCGCTCGACCTCAGGCCCGTGCTGCTGACCGGTGACCCGGACCGGTACGCGGGACTTGAGGAGACCGGCTCCGAGGTCCTGCGCTGCGACACCAACGACGCCAACGCGATCCGGGCGGCCGTCCAGGAGCGCTTCTCCCGCGAGGAGATCGCGGGTGTCACCACGACCAGCGACTTCTACGTACCGGCCGTCGCCGACATCGCGGAGTGGCTGGGGCTCCCCGGCAACCCGGTGGAGGCGGTCACCGTGTGCCGCAACAAGGCGTTGCTGCGCGCGGCCCTGGACGGGGCGGGCGTCGGCCAGCCGCGCTTCGCCGTGGTGACCGGGCCGGACGAGGTGGCGGGCGCGGTGGCCTCGGTGGGCCTGCCGTGCGTGGTCAAGCCGGCCGACGACTCCGGCTCCAACAACGTGCTCCTGTGCCGTACGCAGGAGGAGGCGGCGGCACAGGCCGCGCTGATCCTCGGCATCCGCACCAACATGCGCGGCATGCCGACCGCCAGGACCGTGCTCGTCGAGGAGTTCGTGGACGCCCCCGAGTTCAGCGTGGAGATGTTCAGCCGGGACGGGGTGGCGCAATGCGTGGGCATCACCGCCAAGCGGGTCGGCGGCACACCGTACTTCGTGGAGAACCGGCACGTCTTCCCGGCCCCGCTGCCGGCCGGCGTCCGTACCGCCCTTGCCGACGCCGTGACGGCGGCCCTGACCGCCTGCGGCATCGAGCTGGGCCCCACGCACACCGAGGTCAGGCTGGCCCCGCGCGGGCCGGTGATCATCGAGATCAACCCGAGGCTGGCCGGCGGGATGATCCCGGAACTGATCCGTCTGGCCACCGGGACCGATCTGCTGGAGCAGCAGTTGCGGGCCGCGGTGGGCCTGGCCCCCGTACTCACCCCGAGCCGTGAGCGGCACGCGGGCATCCAGTTCCTGGTCCCGGACCGGGAGGGGGTGCTGGCGGGCGTCAGCGGCGTACCGGAGGCCACCCGGCTCAGCGGTGTCGAGCAGGTCAAGGTCACCGGGCGGACCGGGGCCCGGGTGCGCCCGGCGCGCAACGCCTACGACCGGCTCGGTCATGTGATCGCGGGCGCGGACACCGCGGCCGGGGTCGGGAGCGTTCTGGACGCCGCCCTCGAAGCGGTTCGCCTGGAGGTGACCGGCACGGCGCCCGCCGCCCCGGACGACCCGGCGGTCTGACGACGGCCGCGCGCGCGGGGCCGTCGGCCCCGCGCGTGAAGGTTTCCGGCACATACGAGTGAAGGCTCCTGACGGACCACCGCCCGCGAGGCGGGACGGTCTGTCAGGAGCCTTCGTCGTGGGGAGGAGCCGGGCCTGGATCAGGCCCAGGCGCGGCGCAGCCGGTCGAGGTGCTCCAGGCCGTCCAGTACGGTGTCGGCGTCGTCGATGAAGTCGATCAGGCACGCCACCTCGTCGACTCCGGCGTCCCGGACGCTCCGCAGCAGGTCCGCGTTCTCCTCGACGGTGCCGAAGAGGCCGCCCGTCTCGAAGTACCGGTCGAAGCCCAGGGAGACCAGGAAGTCCATGTCCTCGGGGCTGAGGTCGTCCGGATCCAGGTCCGGCATGATGTCGCCCGCTGCCTTGAGGAGCAGCCCGAGCGAGTTGCGCAGATAGGCGCTGAAGGGCTCCCGCACGGTCTCGCGCACCTTGTCCCGGTCGTCGCCGAGGAAGGTGTGGAGCATCAGCACCACATGGCCGGGGTCGCCCTCGGGCAGTGCCGCACGGTAGACGGCGATCTTCTCGGTGAGTTCACCGATCGTCTGCCCCAGCAGGTGGGTGAGGACGCCGACGCCCATCGCACCCGCCTCGCGGAAGGTCTCGGGATTGCCCGCCGCCGTCAGCCAGACCGGCAGCCGCTCGCGCACCGGCGCCGGGTAGGTGCGCAGCTTGCGGGTCTCCCCGTCGCCGTCGGTCACGGTGATGGCGCCGCCGTGCCACAGCTCCCGCACGTCCGCGATGGTGCGCGCCAGCACCTCCTTGCGGTCGGCGTAGTTGTGCGGGGCGAGGGCGAAGTCCGCCGCGTGCCAGCCGGACGCGAAGGACAGGCCGACGCGGCCGTTGGACAGGTTGTCGACGACCGACCACTCCTCGGCGATCCGCAGCGGGTGGTGCAGCGGCGCCACCACACTGCCCGAGCGGATCTGCACGTGCTCGGTGACCGCCGCCACCGCCGCGCCCGTGACGGCCGGGTTGGGGTAGGCGCCGCCGAAGGCGTGGAAGTGCCGCTCGGGCGTCCACACGGAGGTGAACCCCCGGCTGTCCGCGAAGCGGGCCCCGTCGAGCAGCAGGCGGTAGCCGTCCGTGCTGGCCGAGTTGTTGGCGAAGTAGAACAGGCCGAAGTCCACCGATTACCTCTTGTTCGTGTACGGCGACCGCGCGCGGCGTCGGCGCGGGCTGGTCAGGACAGTTCGTCGAGTACGGCGGTACCCGTCTGCGAGGTGCTGAGCGAGCCCCCGAGGTCCGGCGTGCACAGCCGCTTCTCGATGGTCCGGCCGACCGCGTCGCGCACCGCGGCGGCCTCGCCGTCGCGTCCCGCGTGGTCCAGCAGCAGCGCGGCGCTCAGGATGGCGGCCAGCGGGTTCGCCGTCTGGGTGCCGACGAGGCCGGGAGCCGAGCCGTGGACCGGCTCGCACAGGGCGAAACCCGTCTCCGGGTTGAGGTTGGCCGAGGCGGCGGTCCCCATGCCGCCCGCGAGCTGGGCGGTGAGGTCGCTCAGGATGTCGCCGTGCGCGTTGTTGGCCACGATCATGTCGAACGCCGTCGGGTCGTCGACGAGGTGCATCACCGCCGCGTCGACGTAGAGATGGCGCGTCTTCAGTCCGGGGTGGCGGGCCGCGGCCTCGCGGAAGCAGCGCTGCCACAGCGAGCCGTTGTTCGGCACGGCGTTGGCCTTGTCGACCAGGCAGACCGAGGTGGTGGCGTGGGCGAACGCGAACTCCAGGGCCCGGCTCACCCCGCGGTGGGTGCTCAGCTCGGTGTCGATGGCGGTCTCGTGCGGGGTGTTGGCGCGCAGTGTGCCGCCGATGCCCGCGTACAGGCCCTCGGTGTTCTCGCGCACCACCGTGCAGTCGATCGCCCGGCGTCCGGGGTCGCGCAGCGGGCTGAGCCGGTCGTGCAGCAGCTTCGCCGGGCGGTGGTTGACGTAGAGGTCGAGGTCGAACCGGAGCCGCAGCAGCACGTCGCGCGCGTAGCCGGGATCGGTGACGCGCGGGTCGCCGACGGCTCCGAGGAGGGCGCCGTCACTGCCGGCGATCCTGGTGAAGTCCTCGTCGGACAGCGCCGGACCGCCGGCCAGGAAGGTGTCGGCGTTGACGTGGCCGAGAACGTCGGTCTCCATGTCGGGGGCCACCGCCGCCAGTACGCGCAGTGCCTCCGCGGTGACCTCGGGGCCGATCCCGTCCCCGGGCAGTACGGCGATGCGCTTCACCGCACACCCCCCGACGGCCTGGGCATCCAGCGGGGCCGGTCCTCCTCGTAACGCGCGATGACCTCCGTCGACTTCAGGGTCACCTCGATGTCGTCCAGGCCGCCCAGGAGCAGTTTGCGGGCACGGGCCGCCACGTCGAACGGCCAGTTCCGCCCGCCGTCGACGACCCGCTGCTCGCGCAGGTCGACGGTGAGGGCGAAGGAGGGCGAGGCCTCGGCGCGGTCCAGCAGCCCGTCCACGGCGTCCTGCGGCAGCCGTACGGCCAGCAGCCCGTTGCGCAGGGCGTTGCGCAGGAAGATGTCACCGAAGCTGGGTGCGATCACCGCCCGGAAGCCCCAGTCGCGCAGGGCCCACACCGCGTGCTCGCGGGACGAGCCGGTGCCGAAGTTCGGCCCGGCCACCAGGATGCTCGCCCCCGAGCGCGCCGGTTCGTTGAGGATGAATCCGGGGTCCTCGCGCCAGCGGTTGAACAGGGCGTCCGCGAAGCCCGTCTTGGTGAGCTTGCGGCAGTGCCTGGCCGGGATGATCTGGTCGGTGTCCACATCGCTGCGGCGCAGCGGCACACAGGTGCCGGTGTGCTCGGTGAGCGCTTCCATGTTCCTCGTTCCTGTTGGCTCGACGGCCGCGGCGGATGCTCCTGCGGCCGTCGGGCCGCAGGAGCGGAGCCGGTCCGCGTGGTCGGTCGGGTCGGCGTGCTGACCGGGGCGCCGCCGCGTCACGGTCCCGGTGTCAGCCGAGGTCGGCGGGGGCGGCGAGCCGGCCCGTGACGGCCGTGGCCGCCGCCACGGCGGGGGAGACGAGGTGGGTGCGCGCCCCCGTGCCCTGCCGGCCCTCGTAGTTGCGGTTGGAGGTGGAGGCGCAGCGCTGGGCGGCCATCAGCCGGTCGGGGTTCATGCCGAGGCACATCGAGCAGCCGGAGAACCGCCACTGCGCGCCCGCCTCGGTGAACACCTTGTCCAGGCCCTCCGCCTCGGCGGCCCGCCGCACCTCCATGGAGCCGGGGACGACCAGCATGTCGATGCCGGGGGCGACGGCACGGCCCCGCAGGACGTCGGCGGCGGCCCGCAGATCCTCCAGACGGCCGTTGGTGCAGGAACCGAGGAAGACGGAGTCGATCGCGATGTCCCGCATGGCGGTCCCGGGCGTGAGGCCCATGTACTCCAGCGCCTTGCGGGCGACGGCCTGTTCCACCGGGTCGGCGAGGGACGCGGGGTCGGGCACCCGGTCGCCGATCCCCACCGCCTGGCCGGGGTTGGTGCCCCAGGTCACGTACGGGGTCAGCGACGAGACGTCGATCACCACCGTGCGGTCGAAGACCGCGCCCTCGTCGGTGCGCAGGCCCTCCCAGTAGGCCGCCGCCTCGTCCCAGTCGGCCCCGCGCGGGCTCTCCGGGCGACCGCGCAGGTAGTCCAGCGTCGTCTCGTCCGGTGCGACGACACCGGCGCGGGCGCCCGCCTCGACGCTCATGTTGCACAGGGTCATCCGGCCCTCGACGGTGAGGGCGCGCACCGCCTCGCCGCGGTACTCCAGTACGTGCCCGTGGGCGCCGTTGGCCCCGAGCTCGGCGAGCAGGGCCAGGGCGAGGTCCTTGGCGGTGACGTCCGCGCGGGGGGTGCCGACGAATTCGGCGGCCATCGTCCGGGGCCGCTGGAGCGCGAGCACCTGGGTGGCCAGGACGTGCTCGACGTCGCTGGTGCCGACACCGAACGCCAGCGCGCCGAAGGCGCCGTGGGTCGAGGTGTGGCTGTCGCCGCAGGTGACCGTCATCCCGGGCAGGACGATCCCCAGCTCGGGGCCCACCACATGGACGATCCCCTGCTGGTCGTCCCCGTGGCTGAAGAGCCGGATGCCCTGGTCGGCGCAGTTGCTCCGCAGGGTCTCGACCTGGAGGGAGGCGATCGGGTCGCTGATCGTCAGGGAGTCGGTGGGGACGTTGTGGTCCTCCACGGCCAGCGTGAGGTCCGGCCGCCGGACGCGGCGGCCCGCCTGGGCCAGCCCGTCGAACGCCTGAGCCGAGGTGGCCTCGTGGACCAGGTGCAGATCCACGTAGAGGAGATCGGCCCCGTCCTCCTCCTGCTGGACGACGTGTGCGTCCCAGAGCTTGTCGACGAGGGTGGAGGGTGCGCTCACGAGGTCTTCGCCGCCTCGGTGAACCGGTCCGCGATCCGCCGGGCCAGGTCGTTCAGCTCGTCGCACTCACCGGCCGGGCGGGAGGCCACGAACTCCTCGTAGAGCCCCTCGACCAGTTCCTCCTCCGCCGTGACACCCATGCGGTCGAGCAGGTAGCGCAGGATCGACCGGCCGGAGTGCCGACCGACCAGCAGCGACCGTTCACGCCCGTACAGATGCGGATTCAGGTATTCGTAGTTGATCGGGTTCTTCAGAATTCCGGCCTGGTGGATTCCGGCTTCCGTGGCGAATGCGTTGATCCCGAAAACTGCTTTATTGCGCGACGGGTTCAGTGCGATCGTTTCCGAGAGCAGAAGATATGCCGGATAAAGGCCGTCGAGCTTCACGTCCATGCTCGCGCCGAACTGGTCACCTTTGTGCCTCAGTACGGATGCCAGTTCTTCCAGCGGAGTGTTACCGGCGCGTTCGCCGATACCTCCGAGTGTTGCCTGCACCTCGTTGGCCCCCGCCTGGATTCCGGCAAGTGCATTGGCGAGAGAAAGTCCCATATCGTCATGACAGTGTGTGGAGAGGATGACTTCATCCGGAATCCACGAACGTACCGCGGCGCAGAGATCGCCGTACTCCTGCGGGGTCGCGCAACCGGTCGTGTCCGCGAGGATCACCGTGGTCGCGCCGTCCTCGACGGCGGCCGTGACAAGGGCCTCGATGTGGTCCTTGCTCCCCCGGCTGGCGTCCTCCACACCGAAGGAGATGTCGGTCGCGCCGAGGTCGGCGGCGAGCCGGATCGCGTCGCGGACCTCCTGGACGGACTCGGCGCGCGTGATGCCGCGTTTGTGCTCAAGATGCAGGTCGCTGCCGGTCCCGCAGATCTGGACCTGGTGGTTCGGGCGGGCCCCGCCGGCGGCCATGGAGGCCCGGACGTCGGCGGTGGACGCCCGGTTGAAGGTCGCGAACCGGGCGGTCGTCAGGGATTCGGCGATCAGTCGCGTCGCCTCGGCGTCCGCCGGGGACGAGCCGGGGAAACCAGCCTCCACGATGTCCGCGCCGTACGCCTCGGCCGCGAGTGCCAGCGGCAATTTCTGCTCCGGCGACATCGCGTTGCCCGGTGCTTGTTCCCCGTCGCGCAATGTGGCGTCGAATACGGAAATCCGGCGTCGGCGGTATGTGCTTTCGGTGGTCACCTGGTCGCCCCCTGGACGGTGTCGAGTGCCGTTTTTCGGGTGGACGGGCCGCACTGACTCGGCCTGCTCCGATTTTGCACCGGGAGGATCGTAATTCGGCCTGGAGCGGGGAGTGCAGGGTTTCATGCTCGGACGAAAGTCCCTGCAATGAGAATCGCACCGATCGGTGACGCAGCGGATGCGTGCGGCTACGCTGCGTGTCGACGGGGGGAGGTGGCGGCCATCATTCGTCTTGATCTAAATCTCATTGCGGTGCCACAGACCTCGGACGATACTCCATGAGCCATGTCGTTCTTACCGGCTGGTTCGAAATTCGTCCATGATCTGGGGGAGATCAGTGCAGCGGATTCATTTCACCGTCCAAGACCTGACGCGTATCACCATCGCGTCTGCCGGTGATCCGGCGGTCGAGACGGCGCTGGCTGCCGATCTCCTCCGCCGCAGGAACGGTGGAACGATCTTCGGCCGCTGGCGGGACCTGGTCAGCCAGTCGGGCCCCCTGCGCCTTCCGCCGAGGCCCTCCGTCCCCGACCACCTCAAGCTGCTCGCGCAGGCCAGCGGCGCAGCCGTGCTGCAGAACTGGGCGGGAAGCCGCGGAACCGCCGACGACAACGATTTCTTCGAGCGCGTGGTGGCTCCCTACTGGGAGCGCATCAACGCCTATCTCCGGGCCGACGCCGAACACCGCAGCCGGATCTTCCTCGGCGGCGGGGTGGAGGCCCTGCTCGGCACCCTGCACGCGCGCATCGAGTGGAACTCCCCGGTGCTGGAGCTGGACAACGGCCTGGACGGGGAGATCCGCCCCGAGGGCACCGGCCTGATGATCGTCCCCTCGCTGTTCCTGCACAGCAGGCCCGTGGTGTACTCCTGCCCGGACCGCCGTAACACCCCGCCCGTCCTGGTGTACCCCGTACCGCTGGACGCCGTGACGGCGGCCGCGATGTGGGACGAGCCCGAACAGCAGGACCGGGCCCTGGGCGCGCTGATGGGCCGCACCCGCGCGAGTGTCCTGAGCGCTCTGACGGAAAGCTGCACCACCACCGAGCTCGGACGCCGGCTCGGCATCTCGGCCGCCGCCGCCAGCCAGCACACCACCGTGCTGCGGGAGGCCGGACTCATCACCAGCCGCCGCAAGCTCAACGCGGTGCTGCACTCCCTGACCGACCTGGGCCTGATCCTCCTCAGGGAGGGCGAGGAACTCTCCCAGACGGACTCGGCGCTTCCCCCGGGCACTGCCGCGTTGTCCGAGATCTGCACGCCGTTCTCCGGCCGCTCGCAGCAGTGCACACCCCTCACGGACGTTCCAGGAACGTCCCCGCGGCACCGGCCGCACCGCGTCCCCCGGAATTCCGCGCCGAGCCGCGCTTCCGCCTGACGCGCACAGACCCGAATCACCCGCCGCGGCGCCGCGTCGGCCCTCGACAGGCGGCCACCGGTACGGAGAGGCATTCAGTGGGCTACGACATGACCGAGAACATCAGGAACGCGTCCTCCCTGGGCGCCCTGCTGCGCGAGCACGTACGCGACCGGGCGGACCAGGACGCCGTGGTGTTCGTACGCGACCCGCAGACCGGGGACGCGGACACCCTCAGCTACGAGCAGTTCGACCGGCGGGCCGGAGCCATCGCCGAGGTCCTGCGCACGCACACCGGCCCCGGCGACCGGGTGCTGCTGCTCTACCCGCAGAGCACCGAAGCCGTGGCGGCCTTCGCGGGCTGCCTGTACGCCGGAACCCTCGCGGTGCTGGCCCCGATGCCGGGCAGCTACCAGCAGGACCGCAAGCGGGTCACCTCGATCGTCTCCGACGCCCGCATATCCGTGGTGCTGACGGACACCGAGAACCTCGCCTCCGTGCGGGCATGGGCCGACGAGGCCGCGCTGCCCGGCCTGCGCGTCCTGGCCAGCGACACCTTCGACGACACCGAGGGCCACCTGGCGCGTCTCGCACCGGCCGACCACGGCACGACGGCGATGCTCCAGTACACCTCGGGCTCCACGAGCGAGCCCAAGGGCGTCACGATCACCCATGGCAACCTGCTCTGCGACATCGCGTCGTTCGTGTCGTCGCTCCGCTCCGAGGAGCCGGTCAGGACGGGCGGCTGGGCGCCGCTCTACCACGACATGGGCCTCATCGGGCAGACGCTCGCGCCGCTGGCCATGGGCAGCACGGTGGTCCTGATGTCCGCCGTGACGTTCGTGAAGCGGCCCGTGCAGTGGCTGAGGCTGGTCGACCGGTACGACCTGGGCTTCTCCGCCGCACCGAACTTCGCCCACGACCTGTGCGTCGCCAAGGTCACCGACGAGCAGCTGGCCACCCTCGACCTGTCCCGGTGGCGGTACGCCCTCAGCGGCGGCGAGCCGGCCCAGGCGACGACCATCCGGAGGTTCAGCGAGCGCTTCGCCGCGGCGGGCCTGCGGCCCGACGCGTTCGGCGTCTGCTACGGCCTCGCCGAGTGCACCGTCTTCGTCTCCGGATCACCCGGCCGCGAAGCGGTCGTCGCCGACCTCGACCCGGCGGAACTGGAACGCGGGCTGCTGAGGAGGGCGGCGCCGGACGCCGAGGGGCGCGCGGTGCCCAGCAACGGCGCGGTGCACGGCGTGGAGGCACGGATCGTCGACCCGGACACCCGCGTGGAGCTGCCCGCCGGATCGGTGGGAGAGGTCTGGCTCCGCGGCGCGAGTGTCGCCCACGGCTACTGGGAGAACCCGGAGGCGACCGCCGCGGCGTTCCAGGCCCGCACCGAGGACGGCGAAGGGCCGTTCCTGCGCACCGGCGACCTGGGCGGCTTCCTGGACGGGGAGCTCTACATCACCGGCCGCCGCAAGGACCTGATGATCATCAACGGGCGCAACCTGCACCCGCAGGACATCGAGCACGCCCTCCACGACCGGCACGCCGAACTGGACGGGCTGCCGGGCGCGGTCTTCTCCGTACCGGCCGACGGTGCCGGGGGCGGCACGGCCGACGACGCGCTCATCGTGCTCCAGGAAGTCCGCGGACGTCCCTCGCCGGACAACGCCCGGGTACTCGCGCGCGCCATGCGCGACACGGTCTCCCGGGAGTTCGGCGTCCGCGCGGCCGGCATCGTGCTCGTCCGCAGGGCAGGGGTGCGGCGCACCACGAGCGGCAAGATCCAGCGCGCCGCCATGCGCCAGCTGTTCCTCTCCGGTGCGGTGGAGCCGCTGTTCGCGGACTTCGACAGCCGGTACGCCGCTCTCACCGGACAGGGGCGTACGGCGTGACGACTTCTGCCACCAGGGCCGACGCGGCGGCACTCGACGCGCTGCTGACCCGGGCCTGCGGGCCCGGCGGTGCCTTCGACCCCGCCGAACTGGCCCGGCTGGACGAGGCGGAGGAGTTCCCCCGCGCCGCGCACCGGCTGCTCACCGAGGCGGGCCTGGGCGCGCACTACGTCCCCGCACGCCACGGCGGGCTGCTGCACGGCCTGGACGGCGCGATGGCCGCGCTGCGCACCGTCGCCCGCCGCGACCTCACCGTCGCCATCGCCCACGGCAAGACCTTCCTCGGCGCCATGCCCGTCTGGGTCGCCGGTGACGAACAGCAGGCCGAGGCGCTGTCCCGGGACATCCGCGCCGGCGCCGAGGTGTGCTGGGCGCTGACCGAGCGCGGCACCGGCAGCGACCTCCTCGCTGGCCGGCTGAACGCCCGCCCGGTCGCCGGGGGGCTCGAACTGGACGGCGAGAAGTGGCTGATCAACAACGCCACCCGGGCCCGGTTCGCCTGTGTACTGGCCCGTACCGCGCCGGAAGGCGGCCCGCGGGGCTTCGGCTTCGTCCTCGTCGACAAGAACACCCTTCCCGAGGGCGCCTGCCGCCCGCTCCCCAAGGAAGCCACGCACGGCATCCGCGGCGCGGACATCAGCGGCATCACGTTCCACGGCGCGCGCGTGCCGGACACGGCCCTGGTGGGACCGGCCGGATCCGGATTCGAAGTACTCCTCAAGTCGCTCCAGGTCACCCGGACCTGCGCCACCTCGCTCTCCCTGGGCGCCGCCGACCGCGCCCTGCCGATCGCCGTCCGCTTCCTCGCCGACCGCCGCCTGTACGGGCAGCGCCTCGCCGACCTGCCGCGCATCCGCCGCGCCCTGGGCGAAGCCGCCTCCGGGATACTGCTCGCCGAGGCCGTCGCCGTACTGGCCGGGCGCAGCGCCCAGACCCTGACCCGCGAACTCGCCGTCACCTCCGCCGTGACGAAGGCGTTCGTCCCCACGACCGTGCAGCGCTCGGTGGACGCCCTGGCCGAACTGCTCGGTGTACGCGGGTTCCTCACCGGAGTCCTGGAACACGGCGCGTTCGCCAAGCTCGACCGCGACCACCGCATCGTCGCCGTCTTCGACGGCAGCACGGCCGTCAACCGGCACGCCCTGATCACCGCCTTCCCGCTGCTCGCCCGCGCGCACGCCCGGGGGACGCACGACGGACCGGGCCTGCGTACGGCGGCCTCCCTCGGCGCCGCCCAGCCGCCGCTGGACCTCGGCCGGCTCACCCTGACCAGCGGGGGCGGCTCCAGCGTCGTCCAGTCCCTGGAGGAAGCGGCCTCGCTCGCCGCCCGCCGCGGCCCCGGGGACATCGCCGCCGCCGCCCGTGCCCTGGCCCAGGAGTCCGCACGGCTGCACGAGGAGATCGCCGCGTACCGGGAGAGCGCCAAGGGCGCGTCCGCGGCGGCGTTCGAACTGGCCAAGCGCTACGAGCTGGTGTTCGCCGGGGCGGCCTCGCTCGCCCTGTGGCAGCACAACGAGCCCGCGCCCGGGGCCCGCTGGTGGCGCGACGCCCTGTGGGTACGCGCCTGCCTGGCCACCGTCCTGCGCAGGCTCGGGCTCGAAACACCCGCCGGACCCGACGCCCGTGACCTGCTCTGCGAGGCACTGTTCTCCGCTGACCTCGCCGAGGGGGAGTTCTCGCTGCTCTCCGGACTGGAGGGATCATGACCACCATCGACCGCTCCCGCGTCGACAGGCTTGAGCGCCACCTCGGGGATCCCTTCGACGACAGCAACCCGACCGGTTTCGCCGCGCTGCTGGACGCCGACGAGCGCGGTGAGATGTGCTCCGCGGCGGAACGCGCCCTGGACGCGTACGGGTTCAACGCCGAGTTCGTCCCCGTAGAGCTGGGCGGCCGGATGTCCCGGCTCGACGACGTGGTGGCCGCGCTGCGCTCCCTCTACCGCCGCGACCCCTCCCTCGGGCTGGGCTACGGCATGAGCTCGTTCATCTCCTCGGTCAACGTCTGGCTCGCCGGTGACGAGCGGCAGCGCCGTACCGCGGCCGATCTGATCCTCGGCAACCACCGCCTCGCCGCCGCCTACCACGAACTGGCCCACGGCAACGACATGGCGGGCGCCGAATGCGCGGTCGTCGACGTCGACGGCACACCCGTGCTGCGCGGCCGCAAGGAGGTCGTCACCAACGTCAGCCGCGCCCAGGGGCTGATCGTCTTCGCGCGCACCGACGAACGCCCCGGCAGCCGCAGCCACTCCCAGATCCTGCTCGACAAGCGCACCCTCGACCGGACCCGCCTGCACGACCTGCCCCGCTTCCCCAGCTCGGGCATGCGCGGCGTGCAACTGCACGGCATCGAGTTCGACGACTGCCCGGTACCGCCGGACGCCGTCCTGGGACGCGGACGCGGCCTGGAGACGGCGATGAGGTCCTTCCAGATCACCAGGATCCTCGCCCCCGCCGTGATGTGCGGGCCGGTGGAGAGCGGGCTGCGCGTCGCGCTGAACCACCTGACCGCCAGGACCCTCTACGGCGGCAGGGCCACGGACCTGCCCCACCTGCGCTCCGCGCTCGCCGGAGTCTTCGCCGACCTGCTGCTCGTCGAGTGCTTCGGCGCGGCCGCGGTCAGGGCCGTGCACGTACTGCCCGGCCAGGCGAGCGTGCTCTCGGCCGTGTACAAGCACTTCGGGTCGGCGGTGCTGCTCGACGCCATGAGCACCCTGTCCGAACTGCTCGGCGCCCACTTCTACCTGCGGACCGGACCCACCGCGATCTTCCAGAAGCTGCTGCGGGACATCCGGCTGGTCGGCTTCGGGCACGCCGCCCGCGCCGCTTGCGAATCGGCCGTACTGCCCCAGCTTCCGGTACTCGCCCGCCGTTCCTGGTCGGCCCCCGTCCCCGAGGACGCCCCGGCCGGGCTCTTCGACCTCGCCGCCCCCCTCGGGCCCCTGGAGTTCGACCGGCTGGGACTCTCCGCGGGCGGTCGCGACCACCTGAGCGGTTCGCTCACCGAGTCCGTCGCCGGGCTCAGCGGCCCCACCGCCGCACTCGGTGACCTGTTCCTCGCCGAACACGCCGCACTGACACGCGACTGCGCCGCCCTGCGGCCCGGCGACGTCACGGTCACGGCCCCCGCCGACGCCGCCGCGCTGGTGACCCGCCTCGGACACGTGCACGCGGCCGCCTGTGTGCTCGGCATCTGGCGCCACAACGCCGGTAGCGCCCTGCCGGACGACCAGGTCTGGCCGCAGGCCCTGCTGACCCGGCTCGAAGGGCGGCTGCGGGGCCGGCCCGCCGCGCTGCCCGAAGCCGCCGAGGAGGCGCTGTACGCCGAACTGCTCGACCGGTTCCGCACCGGTCGTTCCTTCGATCTCGCCGCGCGGTTCCTGCCCGACGGGCACGGGGCGGCGAGGCCGTGACCGCAACCCACACAAGGAGATCACCATGCCGGGTACCACCGGACAGCAGATCCTGTCCGAGCAGACCGCCCTGCAGGACTGGCTGGCCGCCGAGGTCGCCCAGCTCCTCGGCACCGAAGCGCAGGACATCGACCGCTCCGCCACGTTCGGCGAGTACGGGCTGGAGTCCGTCTCCGGGCTGACGCTCGCCGCAGCCATCGAGGACCACCTCGGAGTCGAGGTCGATCCCACCGTCGTCTGGGACCACCCCAGCATCAACGAGCTCGCCGCACATCTCATCGAGGCCCGGGGCGCCACGTCCTGAGGCTCCCCTCGCCGACCAGGAGCATGCACTGTGAACACTCGCCGCACGGGCTTCGCCCCCCTGCCCGCCACGGCCGCACAGCGTGGTGTCCGCGTCGCCGAGGAACTCGACGCGGACGCCTCGGCCTTCCTCTGCGCGGCCGTACTGGAAATCTCAGGTCCCCTCGACCCCGAGCGGCTCGCACGGGCCGTGGCGCACGCCGTCGATGACGCCGAAGCGCTGCGGGTGCGGTTCACAGAGCACGACGGCAGGCTCCTGCAGGACGTCCTGCCCCCCGAGGAGGCGCGGTCCGCGCGCGAGCTGACCGTGGTCGACCTCGGAGGGCAGCCCGACCCGGCCGCCGCGGCCGACGCCTGGGTGACCGCCCGGCTGGCCACGGCCCCCTCGATGCTCGGCACGGCGCCGCTCGTCTCCCACGCGCTGCTGCGCCTCGGGAACGGCCGCGACCGCCTCTTCCTCAGCTACCACCACGCCCTGCTCGACGGCTTCGGCCAGGGGCTGCACACCGCCCGGATCGCCGAGGTCTACACGGCGCTGGAATCCGGGGCGCCCGTTCCCCCGTCCCCGGCCGGCCCCCTCGCCGCACTCGTCGAGCAGGACGAGGCGTACACCGCCTCCCGCACCCGTGAACGGGACCTGGGCTACTGGCGGGAGACGATGAGCGGCCTGGCCGTTCCCCGCACCCGGCCGCACGACGGCCCCGCACCGGCCCTGCACAGCCGCGGCCAGCTGACCCCGGAGCAGGCGCGCCCCCTCATCGACGCCGCGCGCGCGGCCCGCGTCCCGTGGTCCGCCATGGCGATCGCGCTGGCCGTGGCCCACCGCAGGACCACCACCGGTGAGGACGAGATCGTGCTCGGGCTGCCGGTGACCGCCAGACTGGGCCGCACCGCGCTCTCCACCCCCGGCATGCTCGCCAACGAACTCCCGCTGCGCGTCACGGTCAGCCGCTGGACCACCCTCGGCGACCTGGTCGACGACGTACGGAGGTCGGTCGGCTCGCTCCTGCGCCACCAGCGGTTCCGGGGCGAGGAACTGCACCGGGAACTGGGCCGGTCGAGCGGGACCGGCGGCTTCGGAGGCATGACGCTCAACGTCATGGCCTTCGCCCGGACCCTCCGCTTCGGCCGGGCCGAGGCCGTCATCGACCAGCTGTCCACCGGCCCCGTACGCGGACTGGCCGTCAACGTCCAGGGACAGGCCGACGGAGCGGGCGGCCTCGTCCTCGACCTGCACGCCGACGGCACCGCCCACCGCGAGGACGAACTGGCCGGACTCCGTGACAGCTTCGCCCACTACCTCCAGCACGCCGCCACCGGTCTCGGCCGCCGCGTGGGCGCCACCGCGCACGCGCTCCCCGGCGCCCGCACCCGGCCACTGCGGGGCGAGAGCACCGCGCACCCGGCCGGCGCCTCCGGACTGGCCGAGGCGTTCGAGCGGCGGGTCGCGGACGCACCCGACGCCGTCGCCCTGGTGCACGGCACCCGCTCCCTCACCGCCGCGGAACTCAACGCCGACGCCAACCGGCTGGCCCGCCACCTCCGCGACCGGGGGGCGGGCGCCGAGACGGTGACCGGGCTCTACCTGCCCCGCTCCCCGGAGCAGGTCACCGCGGTACTCGCCGTCCTCAAGGCCGGTGCCGCCTACCTTCCGCTCGACCCGGCCTACCCGGCCGAACGCACCGCCCAGGTGCTGGGCGACGCCACGCCCCCGCTCGTCATCACCACCGCGCGGCTGGCCGGAGAACTGCCCGACGGAGCCGCGCACGTCGTCGTCCTGGACGACGACGAGGTGCGCGCCGAGCTGACCGCCCGGTCCGCCGACGACCTCACCGGGGCCGAACGCCCCACCGCCACCGCCGACTCCGCCGCCTACGTCATCCACACCTCGGGCTCCACCGGGCGCCCCAAGGGCGTGGTCGGCCTGCACGGCGGTGTGCTCAACCGCGTCCACTGGTTCGGCACCGCCCACCCGCTCGCGCCCGGCCGTCCCGTCCTGGGCAAGACCTCGCTCAGCTTCATCGACGGCACCACCGAACTGTTCGGCGCGCTCCTGCACGGCAACCCGCTCGTCCTCGCGCCGGAGAGCGCGCTGTCGGCGGCCGAGGAACTCATCGAGCTGGTCGACCGCCACCAGGCCGGCCGGGTCAGCCTCGTGCCCAGCCTCCTGTCGGCGCTCCTCGACAGCGACCGGGCCCCCCTGCTGCGCGCCTGCGACGTGCTGGTGAGCAGCGGCGAGGCGCTGTCCGGCGAACTGGCCGCCCGGGTCGCGCAGGCGCTCCCGGACACCCGCCTGCTGAACCTCTACGGCTCGTCCGAGGCCACCGGCGACAGCCTGGCCGCGGTCTGCGACGGCCTCGGCGCCAGCCTCGGCACCCCCATCCACAACACCACCGTGCTGGTCCTCGACGACCTGCTCGGGCCGGTGCGCCCGGGTGAGGTGGGAGAGCTCTATCTGACCGGCGCCGGACTGGCCCGCGGCTACCTGGGCCGCCCCGACCTGACCGCCGAGCGGTTCGTCGCGGGTCCGGACGGCGCCCGGATGTACCGCACCGGTGACCGCGTTCGGATGCGACGGGACGGCGGCCTCGACTACGTGGGACGCGCCGACTCCCAGGTCAAGCTGCGCGGCAACCGCGTCGAACTGGCGGAGGTGGAAGCGGCGCTGAAGTCCGCGCCGGGGGTCGCCGACGCGGTCGCCGTCGTGCACGGCGCCGACGGCGAGGGCCGGCTGGTCGGCTACGTCACCCCCGCCGGCCCGGACGACCGCCCCGACCCGGCCGGGACCGCCGGGCACGTCGCCACCGTGCTGCCCGGCCACGCGGTGCCCGCCGTGGTCATGGTGCTGGACGCGTTCCCGCTCACTCCCAGCGGCAAGACCGACCGGCGCGCGCTGCCCGCGCCCGAATTCCCCCGCACCACCGGACGCGCGCCCGTCGGACGCGAAGAGACCCTGCTGTGCGAGCTGTACGCCGAGGTACTGGGCCTGGACGAGGTCTCGGCGGAGGACGGCTTCCCCGAACTGGGCGGGGACAGCATCACGGCGCTGCGCCTGGTCGGCCGGGCCCGCAAGGCCGGGCTCGTGCTGAACGCGCGGGACGTCTTCGACCACCGCACCCCCGCCGCCCTCGCCCGCGTACTCGGCGCCACCGATGCCCCCGATGACCGGCCCGCCCCCGCCGAACTGCGGCACCCGCTGTCCGCCGACGAGGCCGCCGCGCTCCTGGCGGAGCGCGGGGACGGCGAGATCCTGCCGGTGACCCCGCTCCAGGAGGGGCTGCTCTTCCTCGGCCTGCTGCACGGCTCCGGCACCTACGTGGTGCAGAGCTCCCTCGACCTCGAAGGCGCGCTCGACCCCGCCCGGATGGGCGCGGCCGCCGCCAGGCTCCTGGACCGCCACGCCAACCTCCGCGCGGCCTTCCTCCACGAAGGGCTCGGCGCACCGGTCGCCTTCAGCGCCCCCCGGGTGCCCGTCCCGTGGTTCCACAGCGACCTGTCAGCCCTCCCCGCGGCCGCACGCGAGGACGCGGCACGGCGGGCCGCCGACGAGGACCGTGCCGCGCCCTTCGACCCGGCCGTCCCGCCCCTGCTGAGGATGCGCCTGATCAGTCTGGACGGCACGCACCACCGCCTGACCCTGACCTACCACCACCTGCTGCTCGACGGCTGGTCCCTGCCCGTCCTGCTGCGCGAACTGCTCCACCTGTACGCCGCCGCGGGTGACCCGTCCCTGGAGCCCGCCCCGTCCGTCCCGTTCACCGAACACCTCCGCCTGCTCGGCGCGAGGGACCGGGACACCAGCCTCGCCGCCTGGCGCGAGGCGCTCGCGGGCCCGGTGGCGCCCACCCTCGTCGCCCCCGGCTCCACCGGCACCGACCACGCGTCCGAGTCCGCGGAGACCCGGCTGCCCGCCCGGGTCACCGAACGGCTGGAGCAGCGGGCCCGTGCCGCCGGAGTGACCATCGCCTCCGTCGTCCACGCGGCCTGGGCCCTGGTCCTGGGCCAGTTCACCGGCCGCTCCGACGTCGTGTTCGGCAGCACCGTGGCAGGCCGCCCCGCCGAGATCGACGGCCACGCGGACATGGTCGGCCTGTTCGCCAACACCGTCCCCGTACGGGTGTCCTGGACCCCCCGCGAGTCGCTGCTCGACCTGCTGGCCAGGACCCAGGCCGAACAGGGCGCGCTCCTCGCGCACCAGCACCTCGGGCTCGCCGACATCCAGCGCGCGGTGGACGCGGAGCAGCTCTTCGACACCCTGCTCGTGGTGGAGAACCAGCCCGCAGGCCAGCGCGAGCTGGCCGACGCCGCCGACGCCGCGGGAGTGCGCGTCACCGGCACCGGGTTCCGCGACACGACCCACTACCCCCTCGCCCTGACGGTGCTGCTGGGCGAGGAACTCGTCCTCCAGATCGAGCGCCGCGCCGGTGAGGAGGGGCTCGCCCCGGCCGCCACCCTCGTGGAACGCGTGGCAGGCGTGCTCGCGACGATCGCCGCCACCCCCGGCCTCGCCCTCGGCCGCCTCGGCATCCTCACCCCCCAGGAGCACCGCCGCGCCATCGCCGCGGCACAGAACACCGGCCACCCGCCGCTGGACCTCAACGTCGGCGAACTGCTGGAGCGGCAGGCCGCCGCCACCCCGGACGCCACCGCCCTGATCGCCGAGGGCGAGGCACCGCTGACCTTCGCCGAGCTGGACGCCCGGGTCAGCCGGCTGGCCCGGTACCTCGTCGCGCGGGGCGCCGGTCCCGGCGCCGTCGTCGGCCTCCTCCTGCCCCGCCGCGCCGACCTGGTCGTGGCCCTGCTCGCGGTGCTCAAGTCCGGCGCGGCGTACCTGCCCATGGAGCCCGACCTCCCGCCCGCCCGTGTCGAACGGCTGCTGACGGACACCCGGCCGGTGCTCGTCCTCACCGCCGGGACCGCGGGCGACACCTTCGGCGTTCCCACCGCCGACCTCGCGGATCCGGGCACCCGGGCGGCCGTGGCCCGGCACTCCGGCGCCCCCGTCACCGACGCCGACCGCCTCCGCCCGCTGACCCCGGGCGACGCCGCCTACGTGCTGTTCACCTCCGGGTCCACCGGCCGCCCCAAGGGCGTCGTGATCGAGCACCGCGGCGTACGCAACCTCATCGCCCAGCACCACGAGACACTGGCCGGACCGCAGATCCAGCGCTCCCACGGACGCCCGCTGCGCTTCGTCCTGACCGCGCCGCTCTCCTTCGACACCTCGTGGGAGGCGTTGATCTGGATGCTGGCGGGGCACGAGACGCACCTGCTCGGCGACGCCACCCGGCGCGACGCCGCGGCCGTCGTCGCGTACATCCGCGCCACCGGCGCCGACGTCCTCGACGTCACCCCCTCGTACGCGGAGGTCCTGCTGGAGGAGGGGCTCCTCGACGGCCCCGTCACCCCCTCGATCCTGCTCCTCGGCGGCGAGGCCGCCGGTGAACGGCTCTGGGCCCGTCTGCGGGAGGTGCCCGGCCTGGAGGCCCACAACCTCTACGGTCCCACCGAGTTCAGCGTCGACGCCCTCGCCGCGGACCTCGCCGAAGCGCCCCGCCCGGTGATCGGCCGCCCGGTGCGCGCCACCGGCGCCCACATCCTCGACGACGCCCTGCGGCCCGTGCCCGACGGCGTCCCCGGCGAGCTGTACCTGGTGGGCGACGGGCTGGCCCGCGGCTACCTGGGCCGCCCGGACCTGACCGCCGAGCGGTTCGTGGCCTGCCCGTTCGCCCCGCCCGGCGCACGCGCCTACCGCACCGGCGACCTGGTGCGCCGCCGCGCCGACGGGCTCGTCGAGTACCTCGGCCGCGCCGACAACCAGATCAACGTCCGGGGCTTCCGCGTCGAACCCGGCGAGGTCGAGGCCGTACTCGCCGAGCACCCCGGCGTGATCCGGGCGGGCGTCACCGTACGCGAGGACCGGCTGGTCGCCTACGTCGTCGCGCACCAGGACGGCGCCCCCGGCCCGGAGGAACTGCGCGCCCACGCCCTGCTGTCGCTGCCGCGCTACGCGGTGCCCCAGGCGTTCCAGCTCGTCCCCGAGCTTCCGCTGTCGGCCAACGGCAAGCTGGACCTGAAGGCCCTGCCCACGCCCCAGGCGCAGGTACGGCCCACCGGGCGGGCGCCGCTCGGCCACCACGAAGAGACCCTGTGCGCCCTGTTCGCCGACCTGTTCGGCCTGGACGGCGTCGGTCCCGACGAAGGCTTCTTCGACCTGGGCGGCCACTCCCTGATGGCCACCCGCCTCGTCGGCCGCGTCCGCGGTGCCCTCGGCGTACGGCTCAGCGTCCGGGACGTCTTCGACGCGCCCTCCCCGGCCGCACTGGCCGAGGTGCTCGCCCGCCGCGGCGCCGACGCACCGCGGACACCGCGGACCCCCGCCGAACGCCCCGGGCGCGTCCCCATGTCGCCCGCCCAGCGCCGCCTGTGGTTCCTGCACCAGCTCGAATCCGCCCGCAGCACCTACAACATGCCGATGGCACTGCGGATCTCGGGCGATCTGGACACCGACGCCCTTGGAGCCGCGCTCGGCGACGTCGTCGACCGGCACGAGATCCTCCGCACCGAGTTCGCCCAGGACGACGACGGTCCCTACCAGACCGTACGGCCCCGCACACCGCGGGCGCTCCCGCTCGTCCCCGTCGGGACGGACGCCGGGGAACTCGACGACCGGCTGTGCGAGGAGGCCCTGCGCCCCTTCACCCTGACCGGGGAACTCCCCTTCCGCGCCACCCTGTTCCGCCTCGCCCCCACAGAGCACGTACTGCTCGTGGTGGCCCACCACATCGCGGGCGACGGCTGGTCCCTCACCCCGCTGCTGACCGACCTGGCACACGCCTTCGCGGCCCGCAGCCGCTCCGCCGCCCCGGTCTGGGCCGCCCCCGCCGCGCAGTACGCCGACCACACCCTCGCGCAGGCCGCCCTGCTCGGCAGCGAGGAGGACCCGGACAGCGTCGCGTACCGGCAACTGGCCCACTGGCGCGAGGCCCTGGCCGGCCTCCCGGAGGAGATCCCCCTCCCGCTCGACCGCCCGCGCGGCTCCACCGTCTCCGACCGCGGCGGCAGGGTCGTCTTCGCCGTGTCCGAGGAGACCCGCGGGCGACTGGCCGAGCTCGCCGCCCACGCCCGCACCAGTGTGTTCGTCGCCGTCCACGCCGCGGTCGCGGTGCTGCTGTCCCGGCTCGGCGGCGGCACCGACATCCCCGTGGGCGCCCCCGTGGCGGGCCGCACCGACGAGACCTACCACGGCGCGGTCGGCGCGTTCGTCAACAGCGTGGTGCTGCGCGCCGACCTGTCCGGCGCCCCCACCTTCCGTGACCTGCTCACCGCCGGGCGCGAGACCAGCCTGCGGGCCCTCGCCCACCAGGACCTGCCCTTCGAACGGCTGGTGGAGGTGCTGAGCCCCACCCGGTCGCTCTCCCGCCACCCGCTGTTCCAGGTGATGCTGACCCTCGACGACGCGCCGACCGGGAACCTCGTGGACTCGCTCGCCGGGTTCGACGGCCTCGACGTCACCGCACGGGACGTGCCGACCGGTCTCGCCAAGTTCGACCTCGGCTTCACCCTCTCCGAACCGGCCGGGGACGGCGGCGGCCTCCACGGTGAACTGGACTACCGCACCGACCTGTTCGACGAGACCACCGCACGGTCCCTGGCCGAACGCCTCGTCCGGGTCGTCGACGCCCTCGCCGCGGACCCCGACACCCCCGTCGCCGACCTCGGCGTACTCGGGGACCAGGAGCGCTCCACCATCCTCGGACCGTGGGGAACGGGCGCCGAGGGGCCCGCCCCGCTCACCCTCCCCGAGCTGTTCGAGGCCCGCGTGGCCGAGGCACCCGACGCCCCCGCCGTGGTGCAGGGGCTGGACGGCGAGATCCTCACCTACCGCGAACTCGACGAGCGGGCCAACCGGCTGGCACGCCATCTCGTCGCCCTGGGCGCCGGACCCGACCGCTTCGTCGGCGTCTCGCTGCCCCGGTCGGCCGACTGGGTCGTGTCCTGGCTCGCCGTGGCGAAGGCCGGGGCCGCGTTCCTGCCCATCGACCCCGCCTACCCGGCGGAGCGCATCCGCTTCATGCTCCAGGACGCGGCCCCCCGTCCCGTGCTCACCCTCCAGGAGCTGGCCCCGCCGCTGCGCGAGGCCGGGGCGGACTGCCTGCTCGTCGACGGCCACGAGCTGGCAGGCACCCTGCGCGGCCTGTCGCCGGAGCGGCTCACCGACGCCGACCGGGCGGAACCGCTGGACCACGCGCACGCGGCCTACATCATCTACACCTCCGGTTCGACCGGTACGCCCAAGGGCGTCATCACCCCGCACACCGGCATCGCCGCGCTCTCCGCGCTCCAGCGGTCGGCGCTCGGGCTCGGCGCGGGCAGCCGGGTCCTCCAGCTGGTGTCCACCAGCTTCGACACCTCGCTGTGGGACTCCTTCTGCGCGCTGCTCTCCGGCGCGACCCTGGTCCTCGCACCCCAGGACACCCCGCTCGGGCAGGACCTCGCCGACTTCGTCCGCGACGCCGCCGTGACCCATGTCGCGGTCCAGCCCGCCGTCGTCGCGAGCCTTCCCGACGGAAGCCTGCCGGCCGGCGTGACCCTCACCCTCAACGGTGATGTCCTGCCGCCCGGCCTGGTCCACCGCTGGCTGCCCGGCCGCCGGATACTCAACGGCTACGGCCCCACCGAGGCGACCGTCGGCGCGGCCATCTGGGACACCGCCCGGCACCGCGGCACCGGACCGGTCCCCATCGGCCGGCCCTTCGACGGCAAGCGGCTGTACGTCCTGGACGAGCGGCTGCGCCCGGTGCCGCCCGGCGTCGCCGGTGAGCTGTACATCGCCGGGGGACTGGCCCGCGGCTACCACGACCGGGCGGCGCTCTCCGCCGAACGGTTCGTCGCCTGCCCCTTCCCGGGGCCGGGACGGACCGCCGCCCCGGGCGAGCGCATGTACCGGACGGGCGACCGCGTCCGCTGGAACCGCGACGGCGCCATCGAGTTCCTCGGCCGCACCGACGACCTGGTGAAGCTCCGCGGCTTCCGCGTCGAACTCGGAGAGGTGGAGGCGGCGCTCGCCGCGCACCCCGATGTCGCGCAGAGCGTGGCCGTCGTCCGTGAGGACGTGCCCGGGGACCGGCGCCTGGTGGCGTACGCGGTGCTGGAGCAGGACAGGGACGTCGATGCCCCGGCCCTGCACCACTGGCTGGCACAGCGTCTGCCCGCCTACCTGCTGCCCTCCGCCTGCATGGTGCTCGACGCCCTGCCGCTCAACGTGAACGACAAGGTAGACCGGCGCGCACTGCCCCGCCCGGAGACCGCCACCTCCGTCGGCCGTACTCCGCGCGACGCCCGTGAGCAGCTGCTGTGCGACCTGTTCGCCCGCGTCCTGTCCACCGGACCGGTCGGGATCGACGACGGATTCTTCGACCTCGGCGGCGACAGCATCCTCTCCATCCAGCTGGTCAACGCCGCACGCCGGGCCGGACTCGCCCTCTCCACCCGCGACCTGTTCGAGAACCCCACCCCGGCCGCGCTCGCCGCCCTCGTCACCACGCCGGTGGCCACCGGCGGCGGCCCGGACATCGGGGACGTGCCGCTGACGCCGGTCGTGCACCGCTGGCGCGAACTGGGCGGCCCCACCGGGACCTTCCACCAGAGCGTCGTCGTCCCCGTCCCCGCGGAGCTGGAGTTCGACGACCTGACCGCGGCCGTGGCGGCGCTCCTGGACCACCACGACGCCCTGCGCCTGACCCTGACGACATCACCGCAGTGGCGACTGCGCGTCCCGGCACCCCAAACCGCCGACGCGCGGCGCCAGGTGCGCCGGGTCGACGCCACCGGTGTCCAGGGGACCGCGCTGCGCGACCTCCTCACCCAGGAGGCCGCCGCGGCACGCGCCGCTCTCGCACCCGAGCGCGGCGAAGTGCTCCAGGCCGTCTGGCTCGACCGGGGGGACGAGCCGGGCCGGCTGCTGCTCACGGCCCACCACATCGCCGTCGACGGTGTGTCCTGGCGCATCCTGCTGCCCGACCTGGCCGAGGCGTGGCACGCCGTGCGCGACGGGCGTGAGGTCCGGCTCGCGCCGGTCCCGACCTCTCTGCGCGCCTGGGCCGAGGGCCTGCACCGGCTCGCCGCGGAACCCGCCCGCGAGGCGGAAGCGGCCGCGTGGCTCCAGCGGGCCGACGCGGAACTCGTCCCCGTCGGCGGCAGCCCCCTGGACCCCTCCCGGGACGTCGTGGGCACGGCCGGACGGCTGGAGCTGACCCTGCCGCCCGAGACCACCGCACGGCTCCTGGAGGCCACCGCACGGCTGCGCTGCGAGCCCCAGGAACTGCTGCTCGCCGGGCTGGTCCTCGCGGTCTGCGACGCGGACCGCGAACGCCCCGGGGTGCTGGTCGAGATCGAGGGCCACGGGCGGGCCGAAGCCGTCCTGCCCGGCGCGGACCTCTCCCGGACCGCCGGCTGGTTCACCACCCTGCACCCGCTGCTGCTGCCCGCCGGGCGCGAACCGGGCGACGTCCTCGCCGCGGTCAAGGAACGCGTCCGCGACGTGCCCGGCCAGGGCATCGGCTACGGGCTGCTGCGCTATCTCGGCCAGAACACCAGCGCCCGGCTCGCCCGGCTCGCCCGCCCTGACTTCGGGTTCAACTACCTGGGCCGGGTGAGCGCGGCCCAGGACGGGTTCTGGACGTCGACCGCCGACGAGGGCGCCGTCCTCGACGAGCAGGACCCGGCCACCCCGCTGTCCCACGCCGTCGCCCTGGACGCCGTCGTCCTGGACGGCGAGGACGGGCCTGCGCTGACCGCCACCTGGACCTGGGCGGCGCGTCTGCTGACGGCCGGGGACGCGGACGCCCTGGCCCAGGGCTGGTTCGCCGCGCTGACGGAGCTGTCCGCCCACGAGGGCGTCCTGACCCCCGCCGACGTCTCCGCCCCCGGCATCACCGCCGACGACCTCGCCACCCTGCGGGGCCGGTACCCGGACATCGAGGACGTGCTGCCGCTCTCGCCGCTCCAGCAAGGGCTGTTCTTCCACCACGTGCACCACGGCACCCTCGACGAGGACTACATCGTGCAGTGCGCGGTGGACCTGGACGGGCCGCTGGACACCGGCCGGTTCAAGGCGGCGGTCGAAGCCCTGCTGGACCGCCACACCAACCTGCGGGCCGGATTCCAGCACGAGGGCCTCGACCGGCCCGTGCAGGTGCTGCCGGGACGGGTGCCCGTGCCCTGGACGTACGCCGACCTCACCGGGCTCACCGCCGCCGAACGCGAGGCGGCCCTGGAGAGGACCGCCCGCGGCGAGCGGGAACAGGGCTTCTCCCTGACCCGGCCGCCCCTGCTGCGGTTCGCGCTGTCGCGCTCGGCGGACAACCGGCACCACCTGCTGCTGACGCTGCACCACATCCTGCTGGACGGCTGGTCGATGCCGGTCATCTTCCACGACCTCCTCCAGCTCTACCGGTCCGACGACCCCGAACCGCTGCCCCCGGTGCGGCCGTTCCGCGACCATCTGCGCTGGCTCGCCGGCCAGGACCGGGACGCCGCCGCCGGGGCATGGCGCGCGGCCCTGGACGGGCTCCCCGGCCCCGCCCTCCTGGTGCCCGGCCACACCTCGGCCGACTCCGGGCAGGCCGTCGTCGAGCTGTCCGAACAGGACACCGCGATGGTGACGGGGTTCGCGCGGGAGTGGGGGGTGACGGTCGGTGCGGTGGTCCAGTCGGCGTGGGCGGTGCTGCTGAGCGGGCTGCTGGGCCGTGACGACGTGGTGTTCGGGGTGACGGTCTCGGGCCGTCCGGCGGAGCTCGACGGCGCCGAGTCGATGGTCGGTCTGTTCATCAACACGGTGCCGCTGCGGGTGCGGGTCGATCCGGCCGAGGGGCTGGGCGATCTGGTGGTGCGGGTGCAGGCGGAGCGCTCCGCGCTGCTCGCGCACGAACACCTCGGGCTCGCCGAGATCCAGCGCATCGCCGGACACGGCGAACTCTTCGACACCACCACCGTCTTCGAGAACTACCCGGTGGACGCGGACGCGCTCGCCGGACTCGCGGCCCGGAGCGGACTGGCCCTGGGACCGGCGGAGATCAGCAACGCCGGTCACTACCCCGTGACCCTGACCGTGGCCCCGGGAACCCGGATGCGGCTCCAGCTGCGCCACCCCTCCGGCGCCTACGACGCCGACGAGGCGGCGGAGCTCGCCGGCCGGCTGGCCGGGATCGTCCAGCAGACCGCGGCCGCGCCGCGGACACCCGTAGCAGCAGAACTTCCCGCACGGAACGAAAGGCGGCAGATCGTGGAGTGGAACGGCACGGTGGGCGAGGCGTCGAACGGCACCGTCACCGAGGTCTTCAGGGAGACGGTCGCCCGCGCGCCCCGCTCCGTGGCCCTGGTCACCGGCCGGGGGGCACTGACCTTCGCCGAACTGGACGAGCGGGCGAACCGTCTCGCGCACGTGCTCATCGCCGCCGGAGCCGGTCCTGAGCGGAACGTCGCCGTCCTCCTGCCGCGCACCGAGGAATGGATCGTCACCATCCTCGCGGTGCTGAAGTCCGGCGCGGCGTACGTCCCGGTCGACCCCGCGCAGCCCGCCGGGCGCACCGCGCACATCCTGAGCGGGACGGCCCCCTGCGCCGTCGTCACCACCCTGGCGTCGGCACCCCACTGCGGCGGGACACCGGGCGCCGAGCCGGTCGTCCTCGACGACCCGCGGACCGTGCGCGCCCTCGACGGGGCGAGCTCCCAGGACCCGGGCGAGCGCGGCATCCGGCCCGAGCACCCGGCGTACGTCATCCACACCTCCGGCTCCACCGGCACGCCCAAGGGCGTCGTCGTCCCGCACTCCGCCCTCGCCAACCTGTACGCGGCGCACACCGAAGGCATCTTCGCCGCCGCGGGCGGGCGGACCCTCAGGGCCGGCCACCTCAGCCCCGCCACCTTCGACGCCTCGTGGAACCCGCTGCTGTGGATGGCCGCCGGGCATGAACTGCACGTCCTGGACGAGGACACCCGCACCGATCCCTACGCCGTCGTCGCCCACGTCGACGAACACCGCCTGGACTACGTACAGATCACGCCGACCTACTTCGACCGCCTCCTCGACGCCGGCTTCCTCGGCGACGGCCATCACCCGACGGTGATCGCGCTCGGCGGCGAGGCGATCACGGCGACCGCGTGGGAGCGGCTCGCCGCGTCCCGGTCGACCGCGTGGAACCTGTACGGCCCCACCGAGTGCGCCGTCGACACCAACGGCACCACCATCGAGACCGCGACCGTGCCCCACCTGGGCCGACCGCTGCTCAACACCCGCGTCCACCTGCTCGACACCGCCCTGCGGCCCGTCGGTCCCGGAACCGTGGGCGAGATCTGCGTCGCGGGCCCGCAGCTGGCACGCGGCTACCTGAACCGGCCCGACCTCACCGCCGAGCGCTTCGTCGCCGACCCCTTCGGCGCCCCCGGCGACCGGCTCTACCGCACCGGCGACCTGGCCAGGCGGCGCCCCGACGGGCGCATGGAGTTCGTCGGCCGGTCCGACCAGCAGGTCAAGCTCCGCGGCTTCCGCATCGAGCCCGGCGAGGTGGAGGCGGCGCTCGCCGCGCACCCCGACGTCGCGCGGAGCGTCGTCGTCGTACGCGAGGACCGGCCCGGGGACCGGCGCCTGGTCGGCTACACCGTGCTGTCCGGGACCGAGCGGCCGGACCTGCGCGCCTACCTGGCCGGGCGGCTGCCCGAGCACCTGGTGCCCTCCGCCGTGGTCGTCCTGCCCGAACTGCCGCTCACCACCAGCGGCAAGCTCGACCGCAAGGCCCTGCCCGCCCCGGAGCAGGGTGCCGCCTCCGGTACCCGGGCCCCCCGCAACGAGCAGGAGACCCTGCTGCGCGAGATCTTCGCCGAGGTGCTGGGCGTACCGGACGCCGGGGTCGAGGACGACTTCTTCGGCCTGGGCGGCGACAGCATCCTGTCCATGCAGCTCGTGGGCCGGGCGCGGCGCGCCGGGCTCACCCTCACCACGCGGGACGTCTTCGACCACCGCACCGCCGCCGCGCTCGCCGCGCTCGTCGGGGAGCCCGTCGCGGCCGAGCCCGAACCCGAGCCCAACGACGACGGTGTGGGCGAGATCCCGCTGACCCCGATCATGGTCGGGCTCGCCGAATCCGGTGTTCCCCTCGACGGGCACGCCCAGACGGTCGCCGTCCGGATCCCCGCGGACATCGGCCACCGCCACCTGGCCGAAGCGCTCCAGGACCTCCTCGACCACCACGACGCCCTGCGGATGATCCTGGAATCCGACGAGGCCGGCTGGGTGCCCGAGGTCCGCCCGCCCGGGGCGGTGACCGCCGCGTCCGTGCTGGAACGCGCCGAGGCCGGAACGCCGGACGCCGAGGACGTACGGGCGCTGGCCGCCCGCGTCACCGCCCGGCTCTCACCCGCCGAAGGAGCCGTCGTACGGGCCCTCTTCCTCGACCGGGGGCCGACGGACCAGGGACTTCTCGTCCTGGCCGTCCACCACCTCGCCGTCGACGGCGTCTCCTGGCGGATCCTGCTCTCCGACCTCGCCACCGCCTGCCTCGCCCGCGCAAAGGGGGAGCGCCCCCGCCTGCCGCGGGTCGCCACCTCGCTGCGTACCTGGGCCCAGGGCCTGACCGGGCAGGCCGCGGCCAGGCGCACCGAACTCCCGTTCTGGAAGACCGTCCTCGAAGGTCCCGACCCGCTGCTCGGCGCCCGGCCGCTGGATCCGGGGACCGACCTCGCGGCCACCGTCCGCCGCAGCGAGATCACCCTCCCCGCGGAGCTGTCCGGTGCGGTACTCGCCTCGGGCAGCCCCGACCACCTGATGCTCGCGGCCCTCGCCGTGGCCGTCGGGCGCCGCCGTGCCGAGCGCGGCCACCCGTACGACTCCGGCATCCTGGTGGACGTCGAGGGCCACGGGCGGGCCGAACACCTCGTCGAGGGCGCCGACCTCTCCCGGACCGTCGGATGGTTCACCAGCGTCCACCCGCTGCGCATCACCACCGGCGACCCGAACGGCCCGGACGCGGCCCGCGGCGCGCTGCGCGGCGTCACCGACGCCGTGGCCGCCGTCCCCGACGGGGGAGTGGGATTCGGCCTGCTGCGCCACCTCAACCCGCGCACCGCCCCCGTCCTGGCCCGTGCCGCGGCACCGCAGATCATGTTCAACTACCTGGGCCGGGTCGGCGCGCCCTCCGGCACCGACGGCTTCGTCCCCGAGGTGCTCGGTGTCGGCGACGACGTCGCCGAGGCGCCGCTGACCCACGTCCTCGTCCTGGACGCCGTCGCCACGGAGAGCCCCGAGGGCCCGTGCCTCACGGCCACCTGGTCATGCGCCGGTGAACTGCTCACCGGACAGGACGTCACGGAACTCACCCAGGCGTGGACCGAGGCCCTGCGCGCCCTCACCGGCGACGGCGACGGCGACGGCGACGGCGACGGCGGGAACGGCGGGGGCGACGGCGGGTCCGGAACCCCGCCGCGGCCCGGCCCGGCGCACAGCCTCGCGGTGGACGTCTCCGACGTCAGCCTCACCCCGGGGGAGCTGGCCCACCTGACGGCCACCGGCCCCGAGGCCGAAGCGGTCCTGCCGCTCGCACCGCTCCAGGAAGGGCTGCTCTTCCACCACGCCCTGGACACCGGAGTACCCGACGTCTACAACGCGCAGGCGACGCTCGAACTGCGCGGCGCACTGGACCGCGAGCGCCTCCGCGGCGCCATGGCGGCCGTGCTGCGCAGGCACCCCAACCTGCGCGCGAGCTTCCGCTTCGACGGGGTGCGCACACCCGTCCAGGTCATCCCGCGCGACGTGGGGACACCCTGGACGGAGGCGGACCTCCGCGACCACGACGACCCCCGGGCGGAAGCCGTCCGCCGCGCGGACGAGGACCGGGCCCGCCGCTTCGACCCGGCCGACGGCCCCCTGCTGCGCTGCCTGCTGCTGCGCCTGGACGACACCACCTTCCGGCTGGTCATCACCAACCACCACGTCCTGTGGGACGGCTGGTCCCAGCCGATCCTGCTCAAGGAGCTCATCGAGCTGTACCGGGTGGGCGACCCGGCCGCGCTGCCCCCGGTGCGGCCCTTCCGCGACCATCTGCGCTGGCTCGCCGGCCGGGACCGGGACGCCGCCGCCGAGGCGTGGCGCACCGCGCTCGACGGCCTTGCGGGACCGGCACTGCTCGCCGCGCACACGGACGGCGCCGCGCAGGCGCCCCGCCGCCTGGAGAGTGCGGTCGACGCCGAGACCTCCGCGGCGGTGACGGGGTTCGCGCGGGAGTGGGGGGTGACGGTCGGTGCGGTGGTCCAGTCGGCGTGGGCGGTGCTGCTGAGCGGGCTGCTGGGCCGTGACGACGTGGTGTTCGGGGTGACGGTCTCGGGCCGTCCGGCCGAGCTCGACGGCGCCGAGTCGATGGTCGGTCTGTTCATCAACACCGTGCCCCAGCGGGTGCGGGTCGATCCGGCCGAGGGGCTGGGCGATCTGGTGGTGCGGGTGCAGGCGGAGCGCTCCGCGCTGCTCGCGCACGAACACCTCGGGCTCGCCGAGATCCAGCGCATCGCCGGACACGGCGAACTCTTCGACACCGCCCTGGTGGTCGAGAACTTCCCGGCCGGTGACGAGGCCACCGAGGTCGTCCCCGGCCTCCAGGTCGCGGGCACCGACGGCTACGACTCCACGCACTTCCCGCTCGCGCTCGCGGTGCTGCCGGACGACGTCCTGCGGCTGCGGCTCGACTGCGCCCCCAGCCTGTTCGACGACCGGGGACTGGCGGCCGTCGCGGAACGCTTCACCGGCATCCTCCGCACGATCAGCGCCGGACCGGGGCTGCCGACGGCCCGCGCCGGGCTGCTCACCGCGGCGGAGGCGCCGCTCGCCGAGGGCACCGGGAGCCTGGGCCGCCCGGCCGGGCCGGGCGCCCTCTGGCCCGACCTGTTCGAGCGCCGGGCCGCCCAGGCCCCCGGCCGCCCCGCAGTCGGGTTCGAGGACCGCACCCTGACCGCCGCCGCGCTCAACGAACGGGCCAACAGGCTGGCCCGGCTGCTGATCGCACGCGGCGCGGGGCCCGAGCGCTTCGTCGCCGCGGCCCTGAACCGTTCCCTGGAACTGCCCGTCGTGATGCTCGCCGTCGCCAAGGCGGGCGCGGCCTTCGTCCCGATCGACCTCGGCCACCCGGCCGAGCGGGTCGCGCTGGTCCTCGACGACACCGACCCGGTGCTCGTCGTCACCACCCGGGACGCGGGATTCGACGGCGGGGACGTCCCCCGCGTGCTGCTGGACGACCCGGCCACGGCCGCCGAACTCACGACCCTCGCGGCCCACGACGTACGGGACGAGGAGCGCGCCGCCCCGCTGCACCCGCACCACCCCGCCTACGCCGTGCACACCTCCGGGTCGACCGGCAGGCCCAAGGCCGTCGTCGTGACCCACGCGGGTCTGCCGGGGCTCGCCGCGGGCCAGATCGAGCGGTTCGCGGTGTCCGGGGAGAGCAGGGTGCTGCAGTTCGCCTCGCCCACGTTCGACGCCTCCGTGTCCGAGCTGATGATCGCGCTGCTCTCCGGAGGGACGGCTGTCTACGCCACCTCCGACCAGCTGCTGCCCGGACCCGGACTGAGCGCCCTCCTCGCGGACCGGGGCATCACCCACGTCACCCTGCCCCCGGCCGTGCTCGCCGTGCTGCCGGACGACGCCGTCCCGGCGGGAACCGTGATCACCGTCGCCGGCGACGCCTGCACCGCCGAGGTGGTGCGCCGCTGGGCACCCGGCCGCCGGTTCGTGAACGCGTACGGGCCGACCGAGTGCACCGTCTGCGCCACCATGTCGCAACCGCTGGCCCCCGACGCGGGCGTACCGCCCATCGGCCGCCCCCTCGACGGAGCCGTCGTCCACGTCCTGGACTTCGCGCTGCGCCCGGTGCCCGACGGAGTCGTCGGCGACCTGTACGTCTGCGGCCCCGGTCTGGCCCGCGGCTACCTCGGCAACCCGGCGCTGACCGCGGGCCGGTTCGTCGCCGCCGCGTCGGGCGAGCGGATGTACCGCACCGGCGACCTGGTGCGCAGGCGGCCCGATGGCGAGCTCGAGTTCGTCGGCCGCGACGACGACCAGGTGAAGGTCCGCGGGTTCCGCATCGAACCGGCCGAGGTGGAGGCGTACCTGGGCGAGGACCCCGGGGTGGCCCGCAGCGCGGTGACCACCGACGGACAGCGGCTCGTCGCGCTGGTGGTGGCCGAGGAAGGCGCCGTCCTGGACCCGCTGCGACTGCGGGACTCCCTGGCCGAGCGGGTTCCCGCGCACCTGCTGCCCTCCGCCGTGATGCTCGTCGACGACCTGCCGCTGACCCGCAACGGCAAGCTGGACCGGGCGGCCCTGGAGGTCCCGCGCACCGCCGACGGCGATGCCGGGCGTGGTCCGCGCACCCCGCAGGAGGAGATCCTGTGCGGGCTGTTCGCCGATGTGCTGGGCGTGGACACGGTGGCGGTGGACCGGTCGTTCTTCGACCTGGGCGGCCACTCCCTGACCGCCACCCGGCTGGTGAGCCGCATCCGCGGTGTGCTGGGGACGGAGCTCTCGGTCCGCGACGTGTTCCAGGCGCCGACCGTGTCCGCTCTCGCGGAGCGTGTGGGTGTTTCGGGTGGTCGTGGTGGTGTGGTGCTGGGTGGTGGGGTGCGGCCGGATCGTCTGCCGTTGTCGTTCGCGCAGCGTCGGTTGTGGTTCTTGCATCGGTTGGATGGTCCGGGTGCGGTGTACAACGTGCCGATGGCGTTGAGGTTTTCGGGGCGTTTGGACCGGGGGGCGTTGTTTGGGGCGTTGGGTGATGTGGTGGGGCGTCATGAGGCGTTGCGTACGGTGATCGCGGAGGATGGTGAGGGTCCGTATCAGGTGGTGCTGGATGCGGGTTCGGTTTCTCCGGAGTGGGTGGTGCGGTCGGTTGGTGAGGGGGAGCTGGAGGGGGCGTTGTCGGATGCGGCTCGGCGGGGTTTTGATCTGTCGGGTGAGCTGCCGGTGCGGGGTTTCCTTTTTGAGGTGGGGGTGGATGAGCATGTGGTGCTGATGGTGATGCATCACATTGCGGGTGATGGGTGGTCGGTGGGGCCGTTGGCGGCTGATTTCGCGGAGGCGTTCGCGGCTCGTTGTGGTGGTGGGGTTCCGGGGTGGGAGCCGTTGCCGGTTCAGTATGCGGATTATGCGTTGTGGCAGCGGGAGCTGCTGGGTTCGGAGGGTGATGCGGGGAGTGCGCTGTCGCGTCAGGTGGAGTTCTGGCGTGAGGGGCTGGCGGGTCTGCCGGTGGAGTTGTCGTTGCCGGTGGACCGGGTGCGTCCGGTGGTGGGTTCGCAGCGTGGCGGGCGTGTGGAGTTTGATGTTCCGGCGGGTCTGCACGCGGGTGTGGTGGCTGTGGCGCGGGAGTGTGGTGCCACGGTGTTCATGGTGATGCAGGCTGCTCTGGGTGTGCTGTTGTCGCGGTTGGGGGGTGGTGATGATGTTCCGGTGGGTGTGCCGGTCGCGGGGCGTGGTGATGTGGCGCTGGAGCGGTTGGTGGGTTTCTTCGTGAACACGCTGGTGCTGCGGACGGATGTGTCGGGTGATCCGTCGTTCCGTGAGCTGGTGGGGCGGGTGCGTGCCGCTGATCTGGCGGCCTTCGCTCATCAGGACGTTCCGTTCGAGCGGATCGTGGAGCTGGTCAACCCGGAGCGCTCCGCCGCCCGCCACCCCCTCTTCCAGACCGCGCTCACCTGCAACACCGCCGACGAGATCTCCGCGCTCGGGGCGACGGCCCGGCTGCCGGGACTCACGGCCGAACCCCTCTCCGTGGACACCGGCGCGGCCAAGTTCGACCTCGACTTCGAGTTCGGCGAGTCCCGGGTGGACGGCGCGCCCGCCGGCATGAGCGGCACCCTGGACTACAGCGCCGATCTCTTCGACCCGGAGACCGCCGGTTCCATGGCCGCCCGCCTGCTGCGCGTGCTCGAAGCGGTGACCGCCGACCCGGACGTGCGCGTCCGGGCGGTCGACCTGCTCGACGCGGCCGAGCGCACCCGGCTCCTCGACGAGTGGGGCGGTGACGTCTACGTCCTGGACCCCGGCCTGCGGCCGGTGCCGCCCGGCGTGTACGCCGAGGTGTACGAGGCGGCCGACGTCCCGGGCGAGGGCATGGTGGCCGACCCGTTCGGGCGGCCGGGCCGCTGGCTCCGGCAGACCGGCGACCGTGGCCGCTGGACCCGTACGGGCGAGCTCGAACGCCTGGCCGCCGAGCGGCCGGCCGACGACGGGACCGGCCACGGCCCGGCGGCCCGGCGTGGTCCGCGTACCCCGCAGGAGGAGATCCTGTGCGGGCTGTTCGCCGATGTGCTGGGCGTGGACACGGTGGCGGCCGACCAGTCGTTCTTCGACGTGGGCGGCCACTCGCTCGCCGCGATCCGGCTCCTGAACCAGGTACGGGCCGCCCTGGGCGTCCCGGTCTCGCTGAAGGACTTCTTCGAGGACCCCACCCCCGCGGGTGTCGCGGAGCGTGTGGGTGTTTCGGGTGGTCGTGGTGGTGTGGTGCTGGGTGGTGGGGTGCGGCCGGATCGTCTGCCGTTGTCGTTCGCGCAGCGTCGGTTGTGGTTCTTGCATCGGTTGGATGGTCCGGGTGCGGTGTACAACGTGCCGATGGCGTTGAGGTTTTCGGGGCGTTTGGACCGGGGGGCGTTGTTTGGGGCGTTGGGTGATGTGGTGGGGCGTCATGAGGCGTTGCGTACGGTGATCGCGGAGGATGGTGAGGGTCCGTATCAGGTGGTGCTGGATGCGGGTTCGGTTTCTCCGGAGTGGGTGGTGCGGTCGGTTGGTGAGGGGGAGCTGGAGGGGGCGTTGTCGGATGCGGCTCGGCGGGGTTTTGATCTGTCGGGTGAGCTGCCGGTGCGGGGTTTCCTTTTTGAGGTGGGGGTGGATGAGCATGTGGTGCTGATGGTGATGCATCACATGGCGGGTGATGGGTGGTCGGTGGGGCCGTTGGCGGCTGATTTCGCGGAGGCGTTCGCGGCTCGTTGTGGTGGTGGGGTTCCGGGGTGGGAGCCGTTGCCGGTTCAGTATGCGGATTATGCGTTGTGGCAGCGGGAGCTGCTGGGTTCGGAGGGTGATGCGGGGAGTGCGCTGTCGCGTCAGGTGGAGTTCTGGCGTGAGGGGCTGGCGGGTCTGCCGGTGGAGTTGTCGTTGCCGGTGGACCGGGTGCGTCCGGTGGTGGGTTCGCAGCGTGGCGGGCGTGTGGAGTTTGATGTTCCGGCGGGTCTGCACGCGGGTGTGGTGGCTGTGGCGCGGGAGTGTGGTGCCACGGTGTTCATGGTGATGCAGGCTGCTCTGGGTGTGCTGTTGTCGCGGTTGGGGGGTGGTGATGATGTTCCGGTGGGTGTGCCGGTCGCGGGGCGTGGTGATGTGGCGCTGGAGCGGTTGGTGGGTTTCTTCGTGAACACGCTGGTGCTGCGGACGGATGTGTCGGGTGATCCGTCGTTCCGTGAGCTGGTGGGGCGGGTGCGTGCCGCTGATCTGGCGGCCTTCGCTCATCAGGACGTTCCGTTCGAGCGGATCGTGGAGCTGGTCAACCCGGAGCGCTCCGCCGCCCGCCACCCCCTCTTCCAGGTCTCCCTGTCGATGGAGAACGCGGACGCGCAGAGCACCCCGGCCCTGCCCGGCCTGCCGGGCCTCACCACCGAGCCGTACCCGGTCGACACCGGCGCGGCCAAGTTCGACCTCGCCTTCGGCTTCGGCGAACGCCCGGAAGGCGGGCTCAACGGCTCCCTCCAGTACAGCCTCGACCTGTACGACCGCGAGACCGCCGAGTCCTTCACGGCCCGCCTGGTCACGCTGCTGGAATCGGCGGCCCTCGCCCCGGACAGCGCCATCGGCTCGCTCGACGTCCTGCCGGCCGACGAGCGCAGGAGCCTGACCGGGGAGTGGAACGACACCGCCTCCGACACGGGCAGCCCCACGTTCCCCGAACTGTTCGAGTCCGTGGTCCGCCGCACTCCCGGGGCCCCCGCCCTGCACGGCGACGGCGTCGAGCTCGACTACGCCGGACTCGACGCCCGCGCCAACGCCCTCGCCCACGAGCTGATCGCCGCCGGGGTGGGCCCCGAGGACATCGTCGCCCTGCTGCTCCCGCGCTCCGCCGACCTGATCGTCTCCCTGCTCGCCGTACTCAAGACCGGCGCCGCCTACACCCCGATCGACCCCGCGCACCCCGACACCCGGATCCGCGTCATCCTCGAAGGGAGCCGTGCCGTAAGGGTGCTGACGGACCGGGCGGGCGCCGCCCGCACCGGTCAGGTCCCGGCCGTCCTGGTCGGCGAGAGCGACCTGACGTCCCGCCCGCGCCACGCGCCCACCGACTCCGACCGGGTGCGCCCCCTGCGCCACGACCACCCCGCCTACCTGATCTACACCTCGGGCTCGACGGGAACCCCCAAGGGCGTGGTCGTCCCGCACACCGGACTCGCCTCCCTGGCCGCCGAGGAGGGGAAGCGGTTCGCGGTGGCACCCGGCAGCAGGTTCCTCCAGCTGTCCGCCCCCGGCTTCGACGCCATGGTCCTGGAGGTCACCTCCGCGTTCGCCGCGGGCGCCACCCTCGTCGTCCCGCCGCCCGGCCCGCTGGCCGGCGAGATCCTCGCCGAGGTCGTCGACGCCCACGCGGTCACCCACGCCCTCGTGCCCCCCGCCGCCCTGGCGACCGTTCCCGAGGGCGCGCTGTCCTCGATGACGACGCTCGTCGTGGGCGGCGAGGCGTGCGGGCCCGAACTGGTCGCCCGCTGGGCCCCGGGGCGCCGCATGGTGAACGCCTACGGCCCCACCGAGTCGACGGTGGTCACCTCCACCTCCGACCCCATCACCCCGGACGGTGACGTCCCGATCGGGCGGCCGGTCCAGAACACCAGGGTCCACGTCCTGGACGCCGCGCTGCGCCCCGTCCCGGTGGGCGTGCCCGGAGAGCTGTACGTCAGCGGCTCCGGCCTGGCCCGCGGCTACCTCGGCAGCCCCGCGCTCACCGCCGAGCGCTTCGTGGCCCTGCCCTCCGGCGCTCCGGGCGAACGCGCCTACCGCACCGGGGACCTGGTCCGCTGGCGCCGCGACGGCCAGCTGGTCTTCCTGGGCCGCGCCGACGGCCAGATCAAGCTGCGCGGCGTACGCATCGAGACGGGGGAGGTCGCCGCGGCCGTGTCCGCGGCCCCCGGCGTCCTCACCGCCGTCGCCGGACTGCACACCGCCGACGGCGTCCCGCGCCTGGTGGCCCACGTGGTCGCCGAGCCCGGCGCGGACGTCGACCCCGCGGCGGTCCGCGCGTACGCCGCGGGCGTCCTGCCCCGCCACCTGGTGCCCGCCGCCGTGGTCGTCGTGCCCCGCATCCCCGTCACCGCGAACGGCAAGACCGACCGAGCCGCGCTGCCCGCCCCCGACTTCACCTCGGCGGGCGACACCCGGGCCGCCTCCGGAGAGCGGGAGGAGATCCTCGTACGCCTCTTCGCCGAGGTGCTGAACCTGCCCGAAGCCGGCGTCGACGACGGCTTCTTCGACATGGGCGGCGACAGCATCCTGGCCATCGAGCTGGTGAGCCGGGCCCGCCGGGCCGGGCTGATCCTCTCCCCGCGCCAGGTGTTCGAACACGCGACCCCCGCCCGGCTCGCCGCCGCGGTCACCGGAGCCGGCCAGGCCGCCTTCGAGCCCGAGGGCGGCGGCGTCGGTCCCGTACCGCCGACCCCCGTCGTCTCCTGGCTGCGGGACAGCGCGGGACCGTCCACCCGGTTCAGCCAGTCCAGCCTCGTCCGCACCCCGGCCGGCGCGGGCGCCGGACATCTGCGCGACGCGCTCACCGCGCTGATCGACCGGCACGACGCGCTGCGCCTGGTCCTCGACACCGACGAAGGCCGCTGGGACCAGCGGGTACGCGAGCCGGGCACGGTCGACGCGTCCGGGTGCCTGCACCACGTGGACGCCTCCGGGCTCGGCGAGGACGCCCTGCGGGCCGTCCTGCTGGAGCAGGGCGAAGCGGCCAGGCAGCGGATCGACCCCCGCCGGGGCGCCGTCCTTCGCGCGGTGTTCTTCGACCGCGGCCCCGAGGAGGACGGCCTGCTGCTGCTGGTCGTCCACCACCTCGCGGTGGACGCCGTCTCCTGGCGCATCCTCCTGCCCGACCTCGCGGAGGCGTGCGGGGCCGTCATGACCGGCGAGCCCGTCCGGCTCCAGCCGGTGGGCACCTCGCTGCGCTTCTGGGCCACCCGGCTCACCGAACTCGCCCAGGAACCCTCCCTGGCCGCGGACGCGCCGCGCTGGGCGCAGACCCTGCGCGCGCCGCGGGCCGAGCTCGCCGCCCGGCCGCTCGACAGGACGGCCGACCTCGCGGCGGACGCGGGGCACCTGATGACCCGGCTGTCCGCCGAGACGACCGCCGCCCTGCTGACCGAGGCCCCCGCCGCCTACCGCTGCGAACTGCGCGAGATCCTGCTCGCCGCCCTCGGATGGGCCGTGGCCGACTGGTCCGCGAACGGCGGGACCGCCGTGGTGGCCGAGATCGAGGGGCACGGCCGCGACGAGGAGCTGGTACCGGGCGCCGACCTGTCCCGGACCGTCGGATGGTTCACCCAGACCTACCCCGTCCGCCTCGACCTCGCGGCTCCCGACCGGGCCGAGGCCTGGTCCGGCGGCCCCGCGACCGGGCGCCTGCTCAGCACCGTCAAGGAACAGCTGAGGGCCCTGCCGCTGCGCCGGGCCGGCTACGGACTGCTGCGCCACCTCAACGCCGGGGCGGGCGCCGAGATCGCCGCCCTCCCCGCACCCGACCTGGCGTTCAACTACCTCGGCCGGTTCACCGGGTCCGCCGGCGAGGACGCCGGACAGAGCCTCTTCACCCCCCTGCCCGGCTACGAGACCGGAGCCGACCAGGACCCCGGCGCCCCCCTCGGCCACCTGCTGGACCTCTCCGCGCTGGTGGCCGACCACGACGGCGCTCCCACCCTGATGGCCAACTGGACCTGGGCCTCGGCGGCCATCGGGCGCGAGCGGGCCGAAGCGCTGGCCGCCCTGTGGACCCGGGCCCTGGAGACCTTCGCCCGCCACGCCTCCGGCGACCACGGGCTCACCCCCTCCGACGTGGCGGTGAGCCACCTCAGCCAGGACGAGATCGACGAGTTCGAGCTGGACTTCGACCTGGACGAGGAGGACTGACCGCAAGGGGAGCGCCGGTCCCGGGGCCAGGCCGTCGCACGGCCCGGCCCCGCCCGGCGGCCCGGTCCGCGGCGCCCCGCCACGGACCGGCCACCCACGACATTTCGTACCGCCTGAACGTGATTGTCCGCCTGCCGCCTCGCTGGAAGAGTCGGCGAAGCCACCTTTCGGGAGAGCCTCATGCCCAACGCCGTAGACCTGCGCCGGACAGCGAAGCGCAGGCTCAGGCACGCCCTCGTATGGTCCAAGGCACGCCGGGGCGACCTCGTCAGCCAGCTGATGCTGCACGAGCGGCTCGACGACCCCTACCCGCTGTACGAGCAGATGCGGGCCGCCGGTCCCGTCTACCGCAGCAGCATGGGGCTGAACGCCGTCACCTCGCACGAACTGTGCACCCGGGTGCTGCGCGACCCGGCCTTCTCCCGGCGCAACGAGGAACCCCAGCGCGTGACACCCCCCGGTGAGCAGGGGCCGTCCGGCGACTCCTCCTTCCTCCAGGAGGAGGTGTCCGACCACATGCGGTGGCGGCGCCTGGTCGCGCCCGCCTTCCGGCCCCGCAAGATCGGCGACTACCGGCGCCGTACCGAGGAGGTCGCCCACCGGCTCCTGGACGCCGCCCTGGCCAAGGACGACTTCGACCTGGTCACCGACTACGCCTCGCCGCTGCCCATCACCGTCATCAGCGAACTCCTCGGACTGACCGACGTGGACGTCGAGAAGTTCGCCCACTACGGACTGATCACCGGCAAGGCCATCGACGGGATCCGCTCCACCCGGCAGGCCAACGAGTTCCGCACCGCGGTGCGCGAACTCGACGAACTCTTCGCCGGACTGGTGCGCAGGCGCCGTGCCGAACCGGGCGACGACCTGGTCAGTGAACTGCTCAAGCCCCAGGGCGACCAGGCCCTTCCCGAGCGCGAGATCGTCGGCACCTGCCAGCTGCTGCTCACCGCGGGCTTCGAGACCACCACGAACCTGGTGTCCAACGTCGTCCTGCGGCTGAAGGAGAACCCGGAGCAGTGGGAGAAGCTCGTCGCCGACCCCGGCCTCGCCCCGGCCGCCGCCGAGGAGTCGCTGCGCTACGACCCGCCCGTGCAGTACTCGATCCGCGTCGCCCGCGAGGAGTTCGACGCGGTGGGGCAGACGCTGCCCGCGGACACGGTCCTGATGCTGGTCCTCGGCGGCGCCAACCGCGATCCCGAGGTCTTCGGGAACCCGCACCGCTTCGACATCACCAGGTCCGACGCGACCTCGCACCTGGCGTTCCTCAGCGGCGCCCACTACTGCGTGGGAGCCCCGCTCGCCCGCATGGAGGCCGACGTCGCGCTGAAGGTGCTGGCCGAACGCGCGCCGGGGCTCCGCCAGACCGGCCGCCCCACCCGCCGCCCCACCGCCGCCCTGCGCGGCCTGCTGCACCTGCCCGTCACCGCCTGAGCGATCCGTCCGCCCGGCCCGCGCGGGGCCCACCGCCGTCCGCTCCTCGAGAAGGAACCACACGCATGCCGACCGAACTCGCGCCCCACCGGATACCCGTCCGACCGGTACCCCGGGGACTGTCCCTCGAAGGAGCGGCCGACTGGCTCTCCGAGCACCTCGGCGAACTCCAGGAACTGCGCACCGAACGCGGCTCGGTGATGCTGCGCGGCCTGCCGTTCACCACCGCCGACGAGTTCGCGCTCCTGCGCGACCGGATCATCGGCAGGCCCGCCGACTACGTGGAGAAGGCGACCCCGCGCAGCGCCTACGGACGCGGCGTGTTCACCGCCACCGACGTGCCGGCCCGCCGCCGCATCCGGCTGCACAACGAGAACAGCTACGCGCTCAGCTATCCGGGCCTCCTCGTCTTCGCGTGTCTGACCGCGCCCACCGCGGGCGGCGAGACCTTCCTCGGCGATGTCCGCGCCGCGGCCGGGCTGCTGCCCGAGGACCTGGTCGCACGCTTCCGCGAGCAGGGCTGGAAGCTGGTGCGCAACTACTGGGGCCACTTCGGGCTCACCTGGCAGGAGGCGTTCGGCACCGACGACCGCGCCGAGGTGGAGCGATACGCACGGGCCCAGCACCTCACCACCGAGTGGCACGGCGACCGGCTGACCACGACCCAGCACCGCTCCGCCCTGGTCCGCCACCCCGAAACCGGCGACACCTCCTGGTTCAACCACGCCGCGTTCTGGAGCGAGTGGAGCCTGGAGGAGTCCGTACGCGAGTTCCTGCGCGGGGAGTGCGGCGACGACCTGCCCTTCCGTACCTTCTACGGCGACGGGGAGCCGGTCGGGCAGCGCGAGATCGAGCAGATCAACGCCGTGTACGAGCAGGTCAGAATGGCCGAGCGCTGGCAGCCCGGCGACATCCTGCTGGTCGACAACATCCGCCTCGCACACGGCCGTGAGCCCTTCGAGGGCGAGCGCGAGGTGCTGGTGGCCATGGGTGACCCGGTGGACCGGAAGGACTGCGAACTGTGACGTCCAGGCACCTGTCGCGCAGGACCGCGGGCATCCCCCCGCTGGGGCTCGCCGCCCTGCTGCCCGCCGCCCGCGCGGGCGGCGCGACCGACCTCGCCCTCGGCATCCCCACCGGCGACCCGCCCGCCGCCGCGGTCGAGGCGGCGGCCGAGGCGCTGCGTTCGGGGGCGCACCAGTACGCGGACCCCTCCGGACTCCTCGAACTCCGCCACGCGGTGGCCGCCGAACTCGCCGCCGTACGGGGGGTGACGGTGGACCCGGAGCGGGAGATCGTCATCAGCGCGGGGGCGACCGAGGGCCTGCTGGTGGCGCTGATCGCGACGACGGACCCCGGCGACGAGGTCCTCATCCCCCAGCCGTTCTTCGAGAACCATCCCGGGGTCGTCGAACTCGCCGGTGCGGTACCGCGGTTCGTGGCACTGGAGGGGCCGGGCTGGCGCCTCACCGAGGAGGCGCTGAACGCCGCGGTGACCCCGCGGACCCGGGCGGTACTGCTCAACAACCCGCACAACCCCACCGGCCGGGTCTTCGACGCGGCGGAGTTCGCCGTGCTCACCGCGTTCTGCGAGCGCCACGACCTGATCCTCATCACCGACGAGGTGTACGACCGCTTCACCTACGACGGCCGCCCGCACCTGTCGCCGCTGGGCGCCGTCCCCGCGCTGCGGGACCGCTCCGTCGTCGTGGGCAGCTTCTCCAAGACCCGCAGGATGAGCGGCTGGCGCCTCGGATACTGCGTCGCCGGACCGGAGATCACCGCCGGGCTCCGCAGCGTCCACGAGCGCACCACACTCGGCACCCCGCACCCCCTGCAACGGGGCGCCGCGGCCCTGGGCCCGCTCGACGGCACCGACGTGACAGAGGCCCGCGCCCGCTTCCAGGACCGGCGCGACCTGGTCTGCGCGGAGCTGCGCCGTGCCGGGTTCACCGTGCACGCCCCCGAGGGCGGCTGGTTCCTCCTCGCCGGCACGGCGGGTCTCGGCCGTACGTCGTCCGAGCTCGCCGCCGAGCTCGTCACGCACGCCAAGGTGCTCGTGGCCCCCGGCGCGTCCTTCTTCGCCGACCCCGGGGCCGGGGAGGGCTGGGTCAGGATCGCGCTGGTACGCGACCGCGCGGAACTCGCCCCGGCGCTCGACCGCGTCGTCGCACACCTCGCGGGGGCTGCGCTCGCCGCGAACGGCGGGGAGAGCCGGTGAACGGGAAGCCCGCACAACCCAGCACGTCGCTGATCGGCACCGACAACTTCCAGACGCCGACCTGGGCCATCCCCGGGGAGACCATCGCCAAGAGGGGGGTCGCCGCCACTCTGCGGGCCGTACCGTCGGCGGTCGCGGTCATCGTCGCCCTCGCCTGGCGCGCCTCCCGCTCCCTCACCCTGATCGTCGGGCTCGCCCAGCTCCTGGCCGGCGGCGCGGCCGCGTTCGGGCTCATCGCCACCGCCAACGTCCTGACGGTCCTGCTGGCCGAAGGGCCCACGCCCGAGCGGGTCATGGACTCGCTTCCCTCGGTCCTCGCCGTGGTGGGCTCCTACGCCCTGCGCGGCCTGATGGAGAGCGCCGCGACGGTGCTCCAGGGCCGTCTGCGGCCCCGGATCATGGAGGCCGCGCAGGACGCGATGGACAGCTCCGTCGTCCACGTCGAGCTGAAGGCGTTCGACGACCCCAGCTTCCGCGAGCTGGTCCGCCAGGGCGTGATGCGCGGCATGCCCTCCATCGACCAGAGCATCCGCCTCCTGGCGGAGGTGCTGCGCTCGCTGGTGTCGATGATCGCCGCCCTCTTCGCCACCGCGCTGCTGAGCATGTGGCTGCTCCCGGTCATGCTGCTCGCCGCACTGGCGGAGATCTGGACCGCCACCCAGGTCGGCAAGCTGGACTTCCTCAGCTTCCTCAGCAACGCCACCCGGCAGCTGCGCATCGGCGTCGTCCAGGACCTCATCGTGAAGCGGGAGGTGGCCGCCGAGGTGCGGGCCTACCGCCTGCAGGAACCCCTGATGGCCGAGCACCGGCGGGTCGCCCGGCTGCTGACGGGTGAGGCCGTGGCGCTGGAGACGAAGAAGGGCACCGTCCAGCTGATCGGGCGCACGATGACCGGGGTCAGCACCGGCCTCGCCTACATCCTGCTGGGCTATCTGCTCTACTCCGGGCTCATGCCCCTGGCCCTCGCGGGCACGGCGGTGGTCGCGATGCGCAACGCGAACATGGGGCTCGTGGTGACCATGCGGTCGGTCAACCGGATCTACGAGCTGTCGCACTACCTCCAGCTGTACCGGGAGCTGCTCGCCGACGCGGCGGCCCGGCGCAGGCCCCCCGCCGTCGTCGACGCCCCCCACAACCCCGCCGACATCCACCTGAGCCAGGTGGACTTCAGCTACCCCGGCAGCACGGCACCCGCCCTCCAGGACATCGAGCTGACCATCGGCCGCGGCGAGGTGGTGGCCCTGGTCGGCGAGAACGGATCCGGCAAGACCACCCTCAGCAAGGTCATCACCGGCCTGTACCGGCCCACCTCGGGCGCCGTCCTCTGGGAGGGGGTCGACATCTCGGTGGCGACGGAGGAATCGCTCTTCGGGCAGGTCGGCCTGATCTCCCAGGAGCCCGCGCGCTGGCCGATGACCGCCGGGACGAACGTCCGGATCGGCCGCATCGACGACCCGGACGAGTCGGGCACCCGCTGGCGGGAGGCGGCGGACTCCTCGGGCATCGACGAGGTGCTGGCCTCCCTGCCGGACGGTGTGGACACCGTCCTGTCCAAGGAGTTCGTCGGCGGACGCGACCTGTCCGGCGGGCAGTGGCAGCGCGTCGGCGTCGCCCGGGGTGTCTACCGGGACGCCGCCGTGCTCGTCGCGGACGAGCCCACGGCCGCCCTGGACGCCAAGGCGGAGGCCATCGTCTTCGAGGGACTCCGCCGGGCCAGCGCGCTCAGCGAGGGCGGTTCGCGGACCACGATCCTGGTGACGCACCGGCTGGTGAACGTGCGCCGTGCCGACCGCATCATCGTGATGAACCAGGGCCGCATCGTGGAGCAGGGCACGCACACCGAACTGATGGCGCTGGGCGGCCGGTACGCCGAGATGTACGCGCTCCAGGCCGAGGCGTACGCCGAGGTGTGAGCCCCGGCCCGGTGGAGGCCGGCCGCTATCCGCGTCTGACCACGCCCGCCTCGTGGGCGGCGATGGCCGCCTCCACCCGGTTGCGTACCCCGAGCTTGCCGAGGATCGCGCTCACGTGTGCCTTGACGGTGCCTTCGACCAGGAACAGCTCCGCGCCGATCTCGGCGTTGGAGAGCCCCGCCCCGAGGAGGGCCAGCACATCGAGCTCGCGTTTGGTGAGCCGGTCCACGACCTGCGGCGACGGCGTCTCCCGCGCCGCGGGTCCGTCCCGCAGCACACCGATGACCCGGGCCGCCACGTGCGGCGAGAGGTAGGCGCCCCCGGCGGCCACCGCCAGCACCCCGTTGAGCAGTTCGCGGGGGTCGTCGGCCTTCAGCAGGAATCCGCTGGCACCCTCGTGCAGGGCACGGGAGATGAACTTGTCCTCGCCGAACGTGGTCAGCATGATGACGGCCGCTCCGGGGCGGTCGCGGTACATCTGGGCGGCCGCGTCCAGGCCGTCCATCCGGGGCATCTGGATGTCCAGCAGGGCCACGTCGGGCCGGTGCACACGGGCCAGCTCGACGGCCGCCTGGCCGTCGGCCGCCTCGGCGACCACGTCCATCCCCGGGTGCCGCGCCAGGATCGCGCGCACCCCCGAGCGGATCATCGCTTCGTCGTCGGCGAGGAGAATCCGCACCGGTGGTTTGTCCTGAGGCGTCTCTTGCGTCTCTTGCACGAGGACGAGCCTAGTACCGCGCACGCCCCGGCGGACCGGCGCGAACGCCCCGATCAGCGCCGCCGGCCGACCTCTTGCCCAAGGGAGTGGCACCACCCCTGACGAAAGTAGGTGGTGGTCATGGCGAACGATCGATGTGTGAAGTCCCCCCGCTTCCTAGGGTGGAAGCAGTTCGAGTAAGCCGAAGGGAAAACCTGTGATCACGCTGCGAGGCCTGACCAAGCGCTATGGCGAGACCGTCGCCGTGGACGGCTTGACGCTGGACATCAAGGAAGGCCAGGTGACCGGCTTCCTGGGGCCCAACGGCGCCGGCAAGTCGACCACCATGCGCATGATCCTCGGCCTGGACCATCCGTCCGAGGGCGAGGCGCTCATCGACGGGAAGCCGTACTCCTCCTTCCGCCACCCGATCCGCGAGGTCGGCGCGCTGCTGGACGCCAAGGCGCTGCACCCCGCCCGCTCCGCGCGTGCCCACCTGGTGGCGCAGGCCCGCAGCAACGGCATTCCGCTGAGCCGGGTGGACGAGGTGCTGGAGACGGTCGGTCTGGCCAAGGTGGCGCGCCGCAGGGCGGGCGCGTTCTCCCTCGGCATGTACCAGCGACTGGGCGTGGCAGGCGCACTGCTCGGCGACCCGAAGGTGCTCATCTTCGACGAGCCGGTCAACGGCCTGGACCCGGACGGCGTCCGCTGGGTGCGTGAGCTCGTGCGTTCGCTGGCCGCGGAGGGCCGGACGGTCTTCCTGTCCAGCCACCTGATGAGCGAGATGCAGCTGACCGCCGACCAGTTGGTGATCATCGGCCGGGGCAAGCTGCTGGCCGACACCCCGATGTCCGACCTGCTGGCCAACAGCTCGCTGGCGTCGGTGCGGGTGCGCACCCCCGACCCGGACAGTCTGCGCCTGCTGGTCGACCACCTGCTGCGGGACAGCGATGTGAACGTGGAGTCGTCCGCGGCCGACGAGATCGTCGTGCGGGGCCGCAACGTCGAGGAGGTCGGCGACCTGGCCCACGGACTCGGCGTCAGGCTGCACGAACTGCGCAGCGTCTCGGCCTCGCTGGAGCAGGCGTACATGGAACTGACCGCGCAGAGCGTGGAGTACGGGACGGGCAAGACGGTGTTCGAGGAATCGGGTTCGAAGGAAATGCAGGAGGCGGGAGCATGAGCGCCGTATCGACCGCCGACCGGAGCGACAGCGCGACGACCAGCCACACCGGTGGCGGATTCGCCGGAGCGTTCACCGCGGAGTGGACCAAGCTGTGGTCCATCCGGACACCTTATGTCTGCCTGGTGGTGGGGCTGGTCGTCACGGCGATCTTCACCTTCTACTACGGGTCGATCGCCCGGATCAACGACAAGCCGATCCAGCCGGTCGGCAACGCCCCGGTCTCCTCGGCCATCCTCACCCAGTTCGCCCTCGTGGTCCTCGCGGTGACCATCGTGACGAGCGAGTACTCCACCAGCAGTGTGCGGACCTCGCTGCTGTGGGTGCCGGTCCGGCACCGGGTGCAGATGGCCAAGGCGCTGCTGAGCGCCCTGGTGGGCTTCGTCATGGGAGTGGTGTTCGGCGTCCTGGGCGTCGCGCTGGCCTGGAGCCCCTTCCGCGGGCACGCCAGCTTCGACATGTCCAAGGTGATCTACCAGATCCTCGCGATGGCCATCTACTGCGCCCTCATCGGGGTGATGACGGTAGGTGTGTCGTTCGCGCTGCGGACCGCGGCGGGAGCGGTGTCGGTGCTCTTCTTCGTGATCTCCGCGCTGCCCAGCATGCTGGTCGGCCTGGGCGGTCCGGTGCTGATGGCGATCAACGACTACATGCCGCAGACGGCGGGCGGTTACCTCATGCTCGGCAATGGCAAGGCGCCCTATCCGATCGCGGTGAGTCTCCTGGTCATCGTGGCCTGGGCGGTCGCGGCCCATGTGGCTGGCGCCTACGTGCTGCGGCGCAAGGACGCCTGACCTGCGGCGTCCACCCAACTCCAATGCCCGGTACGACCGTTCCCCCGACGGTTGTCCCGGGCATTGGTATGCGCGACCAGCGCAAAACTCCCCAACATTACATATGGGGTCCGCCTCCGCGTGTCTACACCGGGCAGCAGGGACATGGTTGGTTTGTCGGAGGACTTCTACGTCTATCTGTGTATAGAGTGTGGGCGGTCTATTGATGAGTCGGGGAGCGCTACAGGGGGGTTCTCAAGGACAACGGGAACCGTGTTCGCGACGTGGCCGGCCGTTGGCCGGCCGGGGTGTTGTCGAGTCCGGTAGCGCGTTCTCAGCGTCCAACCGTCTGTAGTTGGCTCAAAAGTGCACGGTTCGCAGCGGCTTGCACGCATATTGGCTGTTCAGTGAATCGGGCTCGAACAGGGGGAGCCAGATGCAGAGAGTGCATTTCACGATGGACGACTTAGCACAACTGAAAGTCCTGCCCACGGTCGGTCCTGTGGCCGAGGCGGTGTTCGCCACCGAGTTGCTGAGGCGCGGCGGAGGCGGAGCGGCCTTCTCCAAGTGGAGGGACGACGTGAGCCTGCGGATGCGCCGCATGCCGCCGGGCCCGACCACCCCACGACAGACCGGACCGCCCGCGGCACGTACGGGCACCGGTGGTACCTGGCTGTTCGACCTGCTGGATCAGCAGACGGCGAAGGGCGGCGAGGGGATCACACCGGACCCGGTGGTACGGCGGATGCTCGAACTGGGTGTCAGCCCCTACTGGGGAAAGGTGCGCGCCTACCTGCAGATGGATCGCGAGTTCCGGTGCCGGATGATGGCCGGTGGCGGGATCGAGACCATGCTCAGCAACCTGCACACCTGGATGGGCTGGCGGCCGCCGTCCCTGACGATCGCCGCGGGGCGCGGAGAGGAGATCCATCTCGACGGCCGGGGCCTGAAGATCGTGCCGTCCATGTTCATCGACCGGCCGCGTATCTTCACCAGCCGGCGGGGTGAACCGCGCACGCCCGTACTCGTCTATCCGACGATCCTGGACGCCACCGTGGCCAACGCGTTGTGGGACGCACCCGGTACCGACGCCCGTGCCCTTGCCGCACTGGTCGGCCGTACCAGGGCGAGAGTGCTCGAAGCGCTGTCCGAGACGTGCAACACCAGCGAACTGGGCCGGAGGCTGGGCATATCGCCCGCGGCGGCCAGCCAGCACGCCACGGTGCTGCGCGGGGCTGGGCTGGTCACCAGCCGCCGGCGCTTCAACACGATGCTGCACTCGCTGACACCGCTGGGCTCCGCCCTGGTCACCATGGGCAGCCCTGTTCCGAAACCGTTCACGGATCAGGAACCGGCACTGAGCGCCGCACGGTGACCGCGGGGTGGCCGCCCCCTCACCGAGGCGGCCACCCCGTGTACCGGCGCAACCCGTAGACCAGCGGCCTGGGCGGTGCGGACGTCAGGGGACGCACGCGCCGCACGCCGCCGAACACGACCATGTGATCACCCACCGTCTCACACCGGTGGATCTCACAGTCGGCGACCGTGTGGGCCTGGTCGACCAGGTGGGGCAGACCACTGTCCTCAGCGGACCGCCACAGGACACGGTCGAACCTGTCGGGTGCGCCGGAGCTGAACAACTCGGAGGTGGCACGGGCGTCCTCATGCAGCAGGTTCACCGCGAAGCCGCCGTACGCCAGGATCGCCTCCAGAGTGGGGCTCGCGCTCCTGACGCAGGCCAGCAGGACCGGTGGGTCCACGGAGACACTGCACAGCGACGAACACGTCAGGCCCACCGGGGCGCCGTCCGGTCCGACGCTCGTGAGCACGGCCACTCCGGAGGGAAAGCTCGACATCAGGGCGCGGAATTCACCGTCCGTCGCCGTCGTGTGCTGCGGAGTCCTCACGCCGTGCCACGCCACCTCTCACGGATCGACGAATCTTCCAAGGGGCTGTCGTCGCACGCCTGCCAGGGATTACGGGACAGCCCTAAGGTCGCGGCGCAAGCTTTGCGACGTCCGGTTCACTTTGTCACCTGCTTTCAACGAGTGATTAATGACGCACCCCGCCGACCCGCCGGCCCGCGTTGTCCTTCACCTTCTCCTTAATCAGCCCCCGGTATTTCCTTCGAGCCCTGTTACGGCCCATCCAGATTCGTATACTCCGGTCCTGTGCGCCCGACAATGCGGTGCGCTGACGGAACCGAAGGAGCCATAACGATGAGCGTTAACCCTTTTGAGGATCCCGATGGTGTCTACCTCGTCCTGATCAACGACGAGGGCCAGTACTCGCTCTGGCCCTCGTTCGCCGAGGTCCCCGACGGCTGGACGGTCGCGCTCACGGAGACCGACCGGCAGTCCGCCCTGGACTACGTCAGCACCAACTGGACCGACATGCGCCCCAAGAGCCTTGTCGCGGCCATGGAAGGCGCCTCGCGCCAGTGATACGCGGTTCGTCAGCTGAAGCAGCCGGGGGCGGCAGTCGCCCGAGAAACGGGGGTTGAAGTGTCCGCAAAGCCACACCCGACGTCGCCGTCGGCCACGGAGCCGGTGATGGTGCCGACCATGGTCCCGAGATGGGCGGCGTGGGGCGCCGACGGGGACACGGTGGGCGAAGAGGTGGTGCCGCTGCCACCCAGCCTGCTCGACGCCCTCCACCGGCTGTCCGCCGACGAATCCGTCGAGATGGAGACGCTGCTCCTGGCACCGCTGGTGAAGGTGCTCGGCGACCTCGCCGCGGAGCGGCTCGTCGCCGTCGGCCTTCGCACACCGCGGTCCGCGGACCCGGCGGCCCTCCGCGCCTTCCAGGCGGAGTTGCCCGACGGCAGCTGGCGCGACCTGCTGGCCGTGGTGGCGACGAGCCGGGCCCTGAGCCTCGCCCGCCGCGGCGGGGCTCCCGCCCAGCCGTTCGACATCGTCCTGGACCTCTTCCCGGACGGCGCTCCCGGCACCTTCGCGGAGCTCGCCGCGGACACCTCGCTCCAGATATCCGTGGTGACCGGCGACCGGGCCGCGCTCCGTCTGCGCCACCGCACCGGTGTCATCGACGCCGCCTACACGCGCCGGATCGGCGGCTACTTCCGTGCCGCCCTGGACCACCTGGCGGCCAGTCCGGGCAGCGATCACACCGACCTGGACCTGCCGTCGCCGCAGGAGCGCGCGCACCACCTCGACGGGCTCGCGGGCCCCGTCGTACCACTTCCCGGCACGATGTTCCCCGGACTCTTCGAGGAGCAGGTCCGCGCCCGCCCCGACGACATCGCCGCCTCCCGGAACGGCACCAGCTGGGACTACCGCACCCTCAACGCCGCCGCCAACCGGATCGCCCACGCCCTCCTGCGCGACGGCCTGCGGCCCGAGGACGTCGTCGCCGTCGTCATGGACCGCACCCTCGAATGGGCGGCCACCGTGCTCGGCGTCATGAAGGCCGGCGGCACCTACCTGCCGGTGCGCCCCGACTTCCCCGCCCAGCGCGTCTCCACCCAGCTCCAGCGCAGCGACTGCCGGTTCGTCATCGCGGAGGAGACCGCCCGCGAACTCGTCCGGGCCACCGACCCGGAGGGGCGGTACGCCAGGACCGTCCTGTTCACCGACGACGTGCTGCGCGGCGAGGACGACCCCGGCGACCCGGGAACGGAGATCGGGCCGCGGCAGTCGGCCTACGTCTACTTCACCTCGGGCTCCACGGGAGCGCCCAAGGGCGCCCAGTGCGAACACGCCGGGATGATCAACCACCTGTACGCCAAGATCGACTCCGTCGGTCTGCGCGCCGGGGACGTGGTCTCCCAGACCGCCTCCCAGTGCTTCGACATCTCCCTGTGGCAGCTGATCGCCCCCTGGCTGGTCGGCGCGGCCGTGCGGATCGTCGACACCGACACCCAGCTCGACCCGGAGCGGTTCCTCGACGAACTGGCCGCCACCGACGTCTCCGTCGCGCAGCTGGTCCCCTCCTACTTCGAGATCCTGCTCGGCCTGCTGGAGCGCACCCCGCGTGACCTCGGCGTACTGCGCTCCATCTCCATCACCGGCGAGGCCCTCAAACTCGATCCGGTCCGGCGCTGGTTCGCGGTGCAGCCCGGCGTCCAGCTCGTCAACGCCTACGGCGCCACCGAGGTCAGCGACGACACGATGCACGAGGTGCTCACCGCCGCTCCCGTACGCGACTTCGTCTCGGTCGGCCGGTCCCTGCGCAACGTCCGTACCTACGTCCTGGACGCGCGCGGCCGGCTCGCGCCCCTCGGAACCCCCGGAGAGATCGTGTTCTCCGGTGTGTCCGTCGGACGCGGATACATCAACGACGAGGACCGCACCCGGGAGGCGTTCGTCCCCGACCCGTACTTCCCGGACGAGCGCATGTACCGCACCGGCGACTTCGGCCGCTGGCTTCCCGAGGGCACCATCGAGTACCTCGGCCGGCGCGACCAGCAGGTCAAGGTCCGCGGATTCCGCATCGAGATCGGCGAGATCGAGAACAAGCTGCGCAGTGCGCCCGGGGTGCTCGACTGCGCCGTCGTCGTCGACCCCGGCGCGGGAACGGGCGGCGACAAGAGCCTCGCGGCCTTCTTCGTCGCCTCAGACCCGGCCGTGGAGGAGCAGACGCTGCGGAGCCACCTGTCCTCGCTCCTGCCCGACTACATGGTTCCCGCGCACATCCACCGCCTGGACTCCATGCCGCTCAACGAGAACGGCAAGATCAACAAGCGGATGCTCGCCGAGCTCGCCGAGACCCTCGGCCACGCCCTCGGCTCGCGCACCGCGCCCAGCACGCCCACCGAGCGGTGGCTCGCCACGGAATGGGCCGAGGCGCTGGGCGTTCCCCTGGAACGCATCGGCCGGGACGACCACTTCTTCCGGCTCGGCGGCACCTCGCTCACCGCGGTGCGGCTCGTCGTCAAGCTCGACCGGGCCATCGCGCTGAAGCAGCTCATCGGGACGCCGGTCCTGGCCGACCTGGCCGCCCTCCTCGACGCCGGCGCGGACGCCCGGCCGACCGAGTACGGCCTGCTCCAGCCGCTGGCGGACCAGGTGCCCGAACCGCTGGCCACGCTGGTCTGCTTCCCCTACGCGGGAGGCAACGCCGTCAACTTCCGGGTGCTGGCGGAACGGCTGGCGGAACACGGGATCGCCGTGCTCGGCGTGGAGCTGCCCGCCCACGACTTCACCGGCTCCCCGGAGCAGCCCCAGGAAGTCCCCGAGATCGCCCGCCGCGTCCGCGACGAGGTGCTCCAGCACGTCACCGGCCCCGTGATGGTCTGGGGCCACTGCGCGGGCAGCGCGCACGCCCTGGCCACCGCCAAGCTGCTGGAGGAGAGCGACGCGGAACTCACCGAGGTCTTCCTCGGAGCGCTGCTCCTCGACTCGGTCGCCGACCTCCGGGCCGAGATCGACGAGGTCAGCGCACTCACTCCGCGGCAGATCACCGAGCGGCTCATGGTCGACAGCTCCTACGTGGAGCTGGACCGGCTCAAGCCGGAACGGGCCACCCTCGTCGGCTCCGCCTACCAGCACGACGTCCGCTCCACCAACACGTATCTGATGGAGCTGCACGCCGACCCGGCGCCGCACCGGGTCAGCACCCCGGTCCATGTCGTGATCGCGACCGACGACCCCACGACGAAGGGCGGCGACCAGCGGTACCGCGACTGGTCGGCCATCGCCGGTGAACTGCACCTGCACGAGCTGGCCGGGGGCGGACACTACTTCGCCGGCACCCGGGCCGCGGACACCGCGGCGATCGTCGCGGGGGTCCGCGCGGCGGCCGGTCCGCCCGCCGCCTGACAACGCCTGACGTGAGGAGGGGCCGCCCGGGAACACCGGGCGGCCCCTCCTCGCGTCCGGGCCTCCTCAGGTCCGGGCCCTCCTCGCGTCAGGCCCCGCGGACCCGCCGCACGGCTGACGAAGGAATTCACCTGATTAACCCCTGCCTGAAAGACGCTGATGGAATTCGCCCGACGAGTTCCGCCGACGGGCCGGAGCCGCCCGGATCACCAGGTGCGCGGAACACTCCGTACACCCGCGGCAGGCTGGTAAGAGGCCAGGAAACGGGCCTTCTTCGGCCGATCACGAAACGCTTGACGCTGTCTTCCAGGGTCAATTAGCTTCGGCACGGCCCATGGTCGGAAAACAACCCAGAGGAACTGGGAAAACGACAACCACCGAGTTCTCCTGCCGCCTCGAACGAGAGCAGGCAGCGTGAATTCGGTATTTCGTTTCCGCTTCCTCGCATCTGACGCTCTGTGTCGAGGAGTGAAGGGACACCCGTGGTGAACGCGCGCTCGCAGTCCATCGAGGACATCCTGCCTGTGACCCCGCTCCAGGAGGGAATGATCTTCCACCACGTCTACGACGAGGACGCGCCGGACGTCTACGTGGCCCAGATCGTGTTCCACCTCGACGGCGAGCTCGACCGCGACGCCCTGCGCACCGCCGCCCAGGAACTCCTGCGACGGCACCCCAGCCTCCGCTCCGGACTCCGCCAGCGCCGCTCCGGCGAATGGGTCCAGATCATCCGCCGGAAGGTACGGCTGCCCTGGCGCGAGAGCGACCTCGGCCACCTTCCCGACGCGGAGCTCGACCAGGCCGTCACAGCCGAGGCCGACCATGACCGGACGCAGCGCTTCCGGCTCGGCGACGCACCACTGGTCCGCTTCACCCTTCTCGACCTCGGCCACAACCGCTACCGCTTCGTCCTCACCGCCCACCACGTGGTCGTCGACGGCTGGTCGATGGCGGTCCTGCTGCGCGAACTCATCGCCCTCTACCGCAACGGCGGCGACCCCCGGATCCTGCCGCCCGTCCGCTCGCACCGCGAACACCCCGACTGGCTGCGCACCCGGGACGAGGACGCCTCCCGGGCAGCCTGGCGGGAGGCGCTCGCCGGTGTCACCGAGCCGTGCCTGCTCGTCCCCGGAGCCGACCGCACCCCCGTGGTGCCCGAGCGCGTCGACTTCACCCTGGACGACACGTCCGGCACCGCACTGACCGAACTCGCCCGTGCCAAGGGCGTCTCCATGAACACGGTGCTCCAGTGCGCCTGGGCCCTCGTCCTCTCCCACCTCACCGGCCGCCAGGACATCGTCTTCGGCGTGACGGTCTCCGGGCGCCCGCCCGAGCTGGAGGGCGTCGAGAACATGGTGGGCCTGTTCATCAACACCGTTCCCATGCGCCTGCGTCTCAGGTCGCATGAACCCCTCGCCGACCTGCTCGTCCGCATCCAGCGCGAACAGGCCCGGCTCATGGACCACCAGTACCTCGGGCTGAAGGAGATCCAGCGGGCCGCGGGTGTCGATGAACTCTTCGACGCGGCCATGGTCTTCGAGAACTTCCCCCGCACCGCCGACGACGCGGACGCCGGGGTGCTGCGCGTACGCGACGTGGACTCCCGCAACGCGACCCACTTCCCCCTGACGCTCATCTCCGGCGTGGGGGAGAAGGTCGGCGGACGGCTCGTCCACCGGCCCGACCTCTTCGACACCGAGCGCACCGAGGCCATCATCGGCACGCTCCTGCGTGTCCTGCGGACCATCGCCGACTCGCCGGATCTTCCGGTCGGGCGGCTGGATGTGCTGGCGGTGGATGAGCGTCGCCGGGTGCTGGAGGAGTGGAACGATACGGCGGTCGAGGTGCCGGGGGTGTCGTTGCCGGTGCTGTTCGAGGAGCAGGTGCGTGCGGTGCCGGATGCTCCGGCGGTGGTGTGCGGTGAGGTGTCCTTGTCGTATGCGGAGCTGGATGGCCGGGTGAACCGGCTGGCTCGTCTGCTGGTGTCGCGTGGGGTGCGGCCGGAGTCGCGTGTGGTGGTGGCGCTGCCGCGGTCGGCCGAGGTCGTCGTCGCCCTGCTGGCGGTCCTGAGGGCGGGCGCGGCCTATGTCGCGGTGGACCCGGAGTACCCGGCCGAGCGCGTGCGCTACATGGTGGAGGACTCGGCACCCGTGCTGGTGCTGACGGCCTCGGGAACCCTGGACGGGACCATCCCGGACGTGCCCGTGGTGGAGCTGGACGACGCAGGCGTCCTGGCGGAACTGGCCACGCTCGCAGCGGAGCCGCTGGGCGTGGTGCCGGACCTGTCGTCCGCGGCGTACGTGATCTACACGTCGGGTTCGACGGGGCGCCCGAAGGGCGTCGTGGTCCAGCACCGCTCGTTCGGCGCGTACCTGCTGCACAGCCGCGGCACCTACGCCGGAGCCGACGGCAGTTCCCTGCTGCACACCTCCGTTTCGTTCGACCTGACGGCGACCGCCCTGTTCGCGCCCCTGGTGTCGGGCGGCTGCGTGCGGCTGGGCGACCTGGCCGAGGCCGAGGGCGCGACCCTGCTGAAGATGACGCCCAGCCATCTGGCCCTCCTGGAGGGGCTCGACGCGTCGGTGGCGCCGTCGCGGACGCTGCTCGTGGGCGGGGAGGCGCTCTCCGGCGAGCTGCTGGGCCGGTGGCGCGAGCGCCACCCGGACGTGACGGTCTTCAACGCGTACGGCCCCTCCGAATCCACCGTCACCTGCTGCGAGTGGCGGCTGGAGCCGGGGGACGCGACGCCGCGGGGTGCGGTGCCGATCGGGCGGCCGTTCCCGAACACGCGGGTGTATGTGCTGGACGGTGCGCTGCGGCCGGTGCCGGTGGGGGTGCCCGGTGAGCTGTATGTGGCCGGGAAGCCGCTGGCCCGTGGGTATCTGGACCGTCCGGCGCTGACGTCGGAGCGGTTCGTGGCGTGCCCGTGGGGTGGCGGGCGGATGTACCGCACGGGTGATGTGGTGCGCTGGCGTGCCGGAGGTGTGCTGGAGTTCGTCGGCCGTGCCGACGACCAGGTCAAGGTCCGCGGCTACCGCATCGAGCTCGGTGAGATCGAGACGGCCCTGGGCCAGTGCACCGGTGTGTCCAGGAGCGTCGCCGTCGTCCGCGAGGACACCCCCGGGGACCGCCGGCTCGTCGGATACGTGCGCCCGGAACCGGGTGCCGTCCTTGACCCGGCCGCGCTCCGCGCCGACCTCGCGGACCGGATGCCCGACTACATGGTCCCCGCGGTCGTCGTCGTCCTCGACGAGATCCCGCTGATGCCGAACGGCAAGGCCGACCGCCGGAAGCTGCCCGCGCCCGAGTACGCGGCCGTCGGCATCCGTGGTCCGCGTTCGCCGCGCGAGGAGATCCTGTGCGGTCTGTTCGCGGATGTGCTGGGTGTGGAGCGGGTCGGTATCGACGACGGCTTCTTCGATCTGGGCGGTCACTCGCTGCTGGCGACCCGTCTGGTCGGGCGGGTGCGGGCGGTGCTCGGGGCGGAGCTGTCGATCCGGCAGCTGTTCGAGACGCCGTCGGTGGCGGGGCTCGCGCGAGTGCTGGACGGTGCGGCCACGGGGCGTCCGGCGGTGCGGGCGATGGCGCGTCCGGAGCGGGTGCCGCTGTCGTTCGGGCAGGAGCGGCTGTGGTTCCTGCACGGTCTGGAGGGTCCGTCGGCGACGTACAACGTGCCGATGGCGGTGCGGTTGAGCGGCCCGCTGGACCGCGGGGCGCTGCGGGCGGCGCTGGATGACGTGGTGGCCCGGCACGAGAGCCTGCGCACGGTGTACGGCCAGGACGCGGGGGGCTCGTACCAGGTGGTGCTGGGTGCCGGGGCCGAGGTGCCGTGGCGCGAGGAGACGGTGGCGGAGCCGGCCCTTCCCGGGCGACTGGCCCTGGAGGCGGCGGGCGTTGTCGCTCTGGGATCCGAGGTGCCGTTGCGGGCCGTGCTGTTCTCGTTGTCCGACGAGGAGCACGTCCTGTCGTTGGTGTGTCATCACATCGCCATGGACGGCTGGTCGTTGCGTCCGCTGGTGCGTGATCTGACGGTGGCGTACGAGGCGCGGCTGGGCGGCGGGGCTCCGGTGTGGACCGCGCTGCCGG
>NZ_JBHVVM010000034.1:0-81953 GCF_042883525.1 Streptomyces sp. NPDC058195 | reverse complement strand
ACCGACGCTCCGCGTCGGCTCCTTCCTCCGCCTTGCAGCTGCACGCACCAGCCCCCGCTCCCTGATCCAGCCTGATCCAAACGAAAGACCCTAGATCCAGCCACGTTCCCGGGCCAGCAGCGCGGCGTGGGCGCGGCTCGCGGCGCCGAGGGTCTGCATCAGATCGGCGACGTGCCGCCGGTACGTGCGTACCGAGACGCCCAGTTCACGCGCGCCCGCCTCGTCCTTGCCCACGGAGCACATCGACACCAGCACCCGGCGCTCGGTCTCCGACAGGCAGTCCGTCGGCTCCTGGTCCGCCGGGCCGTCCGCCTGGCCGAGATCCGCCGCCTGGTCCCAGATCTTCTCGAAGAGCGCGATGATGTTGCTGACCAGGCCGCTGCGGTGGGCCAGCAGGGCGCCGCGCGAGGTGTCGCGCGGGTCCAGCGGGACGAGCGCCGCCTTGCGGTCGTAGACCAGCAGCCGCTCGGCGCTCTGCTCCGTCACCCGGATCATCGCCCCGTGCTCGGCCAGCTCCCGCAGATAGGCGGCGGTCGCCCGGTCCCGCAGCGCGTCCCGGATCACCACGTTCCGGATCTTCACGCCGCGCCGCAGACAGCGCAGGTCCAAGGGGCGCGAACGGGCGATGTTCTCCGGCGACAGCTTGGTGTACGGCTCCACGGACAGGATCTCCTCCCGTGCGAAGAACGCGAGGTCGTCGATCCGGTTGCGGATCTGCGCCAGCCCCTCCAGCTGCTCGATCCCGAGCGGGGGAGGCTTACGGGTGAACTGTTCCGCGCGTAGACCGTCGACGACGTGCCGCGCCCGGGTGACACGCTGGAACTCCTGGTGCAGGGCATGCACCCGCTGGTCGATCAGCCGGGCCACGGCGGTCTCGGGATCGGTCGGGAAGACCTGCGTGCCGGATTCCTCGGGGTGCAGCAGCCGCAGCTCGCGGAGGCGCGCGACACAGGCGCGCGCGGCATCCGGGGTGGTGTGCAGCAGCAGCTGCGCGTCCTCTGTGGTGGTGCCGGGATTACGCAGGAAATGCCGGTATACCGCTTCCTCGGCCGCCGAGACTCCGAACACGGACATCTCGTTGTCGCCCACGTGTGCCCCCGCTGCCGTACGCCTGCCCCCGAGCCTGCTTGCGTAATCTTTCGGCCAAAGAGTAGACGCTGGGCCCATTTCTGTGAGGACCCCGGACACAACTGTGTACGAGCCGGAGATGAACGGTGCGTGTCCTGCGACGAGCGGCTGCCCCCGCACGACGGGCGGTCCGTACCGGACCCGGGGCCCCTTCCCCGCGACGCCGGACACCGCGCCTCCCCGCCACACGGACACCGCGCCTCCCCGCGACGCCGGACACGAGCCCCGCGACACGGACACCGCGCCTCCCCACCACACGGACACTGCGCCTTCCCGCGACGCCGGACACGCGCCGCCCCGCGACACCGGACACCGGGCCGCCCGCCCGCACGCGGGCGGCGCGGCGGAGTCGTAGGCTGGTGGTCCCCGGCCCGTCCGGGGGTGGCGCCCGCATCGTGCCGGGACCGGAAGCCGCCCCCGCACACGTGTCGGGTCCTTCGCGTTGCCCGTCCCTGGCAGCAGCCGGCTGTCGGGACCTGCCCTTCATTACCGGACGGAAGCCCTTCATGAGCCTGCACGGTCTGCTGGATGTCGTCGTACGTGATCCGGCGCTCGACGAAGCGGTGAGGGCCGCTGGCGACGGCCACCGGACGCACGTCGATCTCGTCGGCCCGACCGCCGCCCGCCCCTTCGCCATCGCCGCGCTCGCCCGCGAGACCGGGCGCACGGTCCTCGCCGTCACCGCGACCGGCCGGGAGGCCGAGGATCTGGCGGCCGCGCTGCGCACCCTGCTGCCGCCGGACACGATCGCCGAGTTCCCGTCCTGGGAGACCCTGCCCCACGAGCGGCTCTCACCCCGCTCGGACACCGTGGGCCGCCGCCTCGCCGTGCTGCGCAGGCTGGCCCACCCGCGCGCGGACGACCCGGAGACCGGGCCGGTCTCGGTGGTCGTCGCACCGATCCGTTCCGTGCTCCAGCCGCAGGTCAAGGGGCTCGGCGACCTGGAGCCCGTGGCGCTGGCCATCGGGCAGAGCGCCGATCTCGGCAAGACCGTCGAAGCGCTCGCCGCCGCTGCCTACTCCCGGGTCGAACTGGTCGAGAAGCGCGGCGAGTTCGCCGTACGCGGCGGCATCCTCGACGTCTTTCCGCCGACCGAGGAACACCCCCTCAGGGTGGAGTTCTGGGGCGACGACGTCGAGGAGATCCGCTACTTCAAGATCGCCGACCAGCGCTCGCTGGAGATCGCCGAACACGGACTGTGGGCGCCGCCCTGCCGTGAGCTGCTGCTCACCGACGTGGTCCGGGAGCGGGCCGCCGTCCTCGCCGAACACCACCCCGAGCTGGGCGAGCTGCTCGGCAAGATCGCCGAGGGGATCGCGGTGGAGGGCATGGAGTCCCTCGCCCCGGTGCTCGTCGACGACATGGAGCTGCTGCTCGACGTGCTGCCGCAGGGCGCGATGGCGGTGGTCTGCGACCCGGAGCGGGTCCGCACCCGGGCCGCCGATCTCGTCGCCACCAGCCAGGAGTTCCTCCAGGCGTCCTGGGCGGCCACCGCGGGCGGCGGCGAGGCCCCGATCGACGTGGGCGCGGCCTCGCTGTGGGGCATCGCGGACGTCCGGGACCGGGCCCGCGAGCTGGGCATGATGTGGTGGTCGGTCTCCCCGTTCGCCGCCGACGAGGCCGAGGCCGACGAGGACACGCTGCAACTCGGCATGCACGCCCCCGAGGCGTACCGGGGCGACACCGCCCGCGCCTTCGCCGACACCAAGGGCCGGATCGCCGACGGCTGGCGCACCGTCTACGTCACCGAGGGCCAGGGCCTCGCCTCCCGTACCGTCGAGGTGCTGAGCGGCGAGGGCATCCCCGCCCGCCTCGACCCGGACCTCGCGGAACTCTCCCCGTCCGTCGTGCACGTCTCCTGCGGCGCGATCGACCACGGCTTCGTCGACCCGGCGCTCAAGCTCGCCGTGCTCACCGAGACCGATCTCACCGGCCAGCGCACCGCCACCAAGGACCTGGGCCGGATGCCGGCCCGCCGCCGCAAGACGATCGACCCGCTGACCCTGGAGTCCGGCGACTACATCGTCCACGAGCAGCACGGCGTGGGCCGGTACATCGAGATGGTGCAGCGCACCGTGCAGGGCGCCACCCGCGAGTACCTGCTCGTCGAGTACGCCCCCGCCAAGCGCGGCCAGCCCGGCGACCGCCTCTACATCCCGACCGACCAGCTGGAACAGGTCACCAAGTACGTCGGCGGCGAGGCCCCCACCCTGCACCGGCTCGGCGGCGCCGACTGGACGAAGACCAAGGCGCGCGCGAAGAAGGCCGTCAAGGAGATCGCCGCCGACCTGATCAAGCTCTACTCGGCCCGGATGGCCGCCCCCGGCCACACCTTCGGCCCCGACACCCCCTGGCAGCGCGAACTGGAGGACGCCTTCCCGTACGCGGAGACGCCCGACCAGCTCTCCACCATCGCCGAGGTCAAGGAGGACATGGAGAAGTCCGTCCCGATGGACCGGCTGATCTGCGGCGACGTCGGTTACGGCAAGACGGAGATCGCGGTCCGGGCCGCGTTCAAGGCGGTCCAGGACGGCAAGCAGGTCGCCGTCCTCGTCCCCACGACCCTCCTGGTCCAGCAGCACTACGGCACCTTCACCGAGCGCTACTCCCAGTTCCCGGTCAACGTCCGCGCGCTCAGCCGCTTCCAGTCGGAGACCGAGTCCAAGGCCACCCTCGAAGGGCTTCGGGACGGCTCCGTCGACCTGGTCATCGGCACCCACCGCCTCTTCTCGTCCGAGACCCGGTTCAAGGACCTCGGCCTGGTCATCGTCGACGAGGAGCAGCGCTTCGGCGTCGAGCACAAGGAGCAGCTGAAGAAGCTCCGCGCCAACGTGGACGTCCTCACCATGTCCGCGACGCCCATCCCCCGTACCCTCGAAATGGCCGTGACCGGCATCCGCGAGATGTCGACGATCACCACGCCCCCCGAGGAGCGCCACCCCGTCCTCACCTTCGTCGGCCCGTACGAGGAGAAGCAGATCGGCGCCGCCATCCGCCGTGAACTGCTCCGCGAGGGCCAGGCGTTCTACATCCACAACCGCGTCGAGTCGATCGACCGTGCCGCCGCCCGGCTCCGCGAGATCGTCCCGGAGGCCCGGATCGCCACGGCCCACGGCCAGATGTCCGAACAGGCCCTGGAACAGGTGGTGGTGGACTTCTGGGAGAAGAAGTTCGACGTCCTGGTCTCCACGACGATCGTCGAGTCCGGCATCGACATCTCCAACGCCAACACCCTGATCGTGGAACGCGGCGACAACTTCGGCCTCTCCCAGCTCCACCAGCTGCGCGGCCGGGTCGGCCGGGGCCGCGAGCGCGGCTACGCCTACTTCCTCTACCCGCCGGAGAAGCCGCTCACCGAGACCGCCCACGAGCGCCTCGCCACGATCGCCCAGCACACCGAGATGGGCGCGGGCATGTACGTGGCGATGAAGGACCTGGAGATCCGCGGCGCCGGAAACCTCCTGGGCGGCGAGCAGTCCGGCCACATCGCGGGCGTCGGCTTCGACCTGTACGTACGCATGGTGGGTGAGGCGGTCGCCGACTACCGGGCCTCCCTCGAAGGCGGGGTGGAGGAGGAACCGCCGCTGGAGGTCAAGATCGAGCTGCCGGTCGACGCCCACGTCCCGCACGACTACGCCCCCGGCGAGCGGCTGCGCCTCCAGGCGTACCGCGCGATCGCCTCCGCGAGCACGGAGGACGACATCCGGGCGGTGCGGGAGGAGCTGACCGACCGCTACGGCAAGCTGCCCGAGCCGGTCGAGAACCTGCTCCTGGTCGCCGGTCTGCGCATGCTGGCCCGCGCCTGCGGCGTCGGTGAGATCGTCCTCCAGGGCCCGAACATCCGCTTCGCCCCGGTCGAGCTGCGCGAATCGCAGGAGCTGCGCCTGAAGCGCCTCTACCCGCGCACGGTCATCAAACCGGCGGTCCACCAGATCCTGGTCCCGCGCCCCACCACCGGCAAGGTCGGCGGCAAGCCGGTCGTCGGCCGCGAACTGCTCGCCTGGACGGGGGAGTTCCTCACCACGATCCTGGGCTCGTGACCGCCCCGGGGCCCGCCGCACACGACGGGCCCCGCTCGCGCCCCTCTCCTCCCTCCCCGCGAACAGCGCGGCGGGGAGGGGCGGTGGTCTCAGCGGGCGCGGGGCGGGACGGGCGTCCTGAACGTGAGCCACGCGGACGTGCCGACGATGTGGTTGACGGCCCCGGAGCTGTCGGCGAGCCCGTTGACGAGGGGTGCCCCTCGCCCTGAGCGGGCCTCGCGGCCGAGTCAGCGGACCACCGGCGGTCCGGGCCCGCTGCCGCGAACCTCCAGCCGCACCGCTGCGGTCAGCCCTCGGCCTCCCGGGCGACCTGTTCCAGGCGGGCGCGGTGGGCCGCCCACCAGGCCGGGTCGTGGGACGGGAGGCTGTCCTGGGCCGGGGTGTGGCCGGTGGAGCCGTCGATGAGCTCCCGGACCACGTCGGCGTGGCCCGCGTGGCGCTGGGTGTCGGAGATGACGCGGAGCAGGAGGTGGTGCAGTGTCGCCTCGGCGCGCTCCTCGGGCCACCACGGGACGCGGCCGGTCGCATCGAGTGCGTGGGTCTCGACCGTGGCGTTGGTGTGCGCCCAGGCGCTGCGGTACAGCGCGATGATGTCCTCGCGGGATTCGTCCGCGGTCGCCCACATGTCCGCGTTGGGGTCCGCGTCCTGCGTGTACCACCAGGACGGCGGCTCCCCGGTGAAGTAGGGCCGCCCGAACGTGTCACCGAAGTAGCCCAGTTCCACCCCGGCGAGGTGCTTGAGCAGCCCGAGCAGGTTCGTGCCCGTGGGCGTCAGCGGGCGGCGTATGTCGTACTCGCAGAGGCCGTCGAGCTTCCATACGAGGGCGTCACGCCCCTGCTGGAGGTACTGGAGAAGGTCCGCTTTCGGATTCGGCTGGATCATGCCGGGCAGTCTCGCATCCGGCACTGACAAAGGGGGCCGGACGCGTCCGCCCCGCCGAAGTGGTCACGGCGGCGGGGGAGCGTTCAGGGGAGGATCGCCCGGACTCCGCCGCGCGAGGCGCGCGGAGCGGGAGAAGGACTGCCGGAGCACGGCGTAAGGGGCGGTGATCCTCGGGTAGAGGCATGCGTAGTACGGGCGTTGGGTCCGGCATAAGCCCAGTCCGTAGTGCGTGACGGTGAGGGCCAGGACGCTGTTCGGGTCTCGCTCGACGGCTACGAAGCCCCGGACCAGCAAGCCGTTCCAGGCGTGCCCCACGTTCGGATCGTTCAGCGTGGTCCCGAAGTCGTACGTACGGCCACTGCGCTGCAGGAGGTCCACCATCATCCGCCACTGCTGGGCGCTCATCGCCTCAGCGAGGAAGCGGAGTTGGGCCGCGGCAACGGCGCCGGGGTGGCGGTCGATGTTCGCCCTCAGCTCTTCCAGCTCCTTGGTCCTGACGCGGGCCTCCCGGCTGCCCTGGGCGTACGCGACGTTGACCTGCGCGATCTCGTGACGGCGAAGCAGGTCCCGGTACCTGCCCAGGTCGTGGTTGACCAGTCGGCACACCACGCTGGCAGGACGCCTGAGCTGTTCGGCGATCCTGATGAGCAGCTCCTCATCCGGATCGATCAGGGCGGGGCGGTGCGTGACCTTCGCGAGCTGGAAGACCTCGACCAGATGCGCCGTGACGATGGCCCGGCGCCTGACGGCCGCGGGGTGGTGGTCCAGGGCGCGGCGAATCATGCCCAGCGGAAGTCTCAGCGCGGTCGCCATCTTCAGGGGAAGAGTGCCGTCGTCGTGGGTGGGGAGTACCGCCCGGTTCTCGATGTCACGGTATGTCGTACGGCTGAGGCCGATCAGCTGGGCGAACTCGGCCGAGGTGAGCCCCGCGTAGCAGCGCAGATCTCTGATCTGGTCGACGTGGCCCGCGGGCCGCGCCTGGTAGAGCTCGCGCGCAGGCACCTGGAAGATGTTCGCCATCTCGCGCACCCGCCCCGGTTCGGGAACGGACTTCTCCTGCTCGTAGGCGAGCACGCGCGCCTTGGACGTCTTCAGCAGGGCCGCGAGGTCCGCCGCGCTGAGGAGACGCCCGCCCACTTCCTTACTCGTGCGTAGCTGGCGAAGGATGCTCGCGTCGAATTTCGCGGTTCCGCGCGTCATGGATGAGCCCCTTCCGTACGAGGTGCGAGATCGCCAAGGTACCGTTTAGGGACAGCCTCCAGCCTGGCTGCCAACCTCGGCAGATCCAAGGATTATGTTTCTCCTGGTAGATGGCTGAGCACGGTATCGCTTAGGGTCAATACGTGTTTCGGTTGAAGCGCGTCTGCGGGCAGGGTCTATGCGTCGGGGACATGCTGACGTGTGTGAGACCCCTCGGGGGAGGGGCGCTCCAGGCGTGTTGAACAGAAGAAGGACCCGCGCCCCTGGATGGAATCAGAAACGCGGGTCCGAGCCGGCTTCGGCGTCAGGCGGCGGGTGAGGTTGCGACCCTCATCCGCCGCTGCCGTTGAGGAGGCCGTAGATCAGGACCGCGAGCGTGGCGATCGCGGTGATCGCTTCGACTCCCAGCTTGATCCACGTCAACAACGACGCGATGCCGTGATCCGGTTCCTCGTGGCCCTGGGGGTCCGTTTCAGCGTTGCTCTGGCCCGCCTTGCCCGGAACGACGTGGGCTTGCGGGTCCGGAACCTCGCTGTCCCGGTCCTCGGACCTCTCGGAGTCGGCCATCCGAATCATGCTCCCTTCCGTTGGGTTGTTCGAGCCGATACAGCCCGTACGGTGCCCACCGACCGAAAGTCGGAAGAGAGTGGGGAGAAGCCTACCGGTTCGCACATGCATCCACGGAGTCCAGCGGACGGGGTAACCCGCGTCCCGCCGAGTCGCCCCAGCCAAAGGCTTGCATTTCTTGGCGAGTTGGTGAGTTTCGCCTTCAAAGTATGCCTGTGCAGCCGGTATTGACATGGTTTCATGCGCCGGGTGGCTGTCAGGGGGGTGGCCCATGAGGCACGGGGGGCGGTCGATGTTTCCGGATTGAGATCGGCACTGACGTCTGTCGCGCCGGAAGCGGGGGTTACGCGCAGCGTTCCCCGTCATGCGGAACGTGACCGTGCCGCCGCGGTGGAACGCCTCGTGGAGTTCCGGCGGCTAGCAGATCTTCGGGGGGAGCGCCAGATGCGGGTGCCCGGAGATTACGCGCCCCCGGATCGTTGCCCGTCTCCTCGGCGGCCTGCCGGATCGCCGGGGTCCGGCCCTCGCGCGGCCCTGTTGCCGGATGCGGAGGGGGCCAGTGCCGCGGGGGCGCGGGCAGGTGCCGGGCGGGTGTCACGCGCCCGAGGGGACGTCCAGGCGCTGCGTGCCGACGACCGACAGCAGCCGCAGCGCCTGTTCGGACGGCGAGCCGGGGGCCGCGGTGTAGATGACGACCCGCTGGTCCCGGTCGGCGATGTCCAGGACGTCGCAGTTGACGGAGACGGGGCCGACCAGGGGGTGAGAGAAGGTCTTGCAGAGGGTGGGGCGGGCGGCCACGTCATGGGCCGCCCAGATGCGTGCGAACTCCTCGCTCCCGGCGAGGAGTTCCTGGACCAGGCCGGTCACCTCGGGGGAGTCGGGGTAACGGGCCGCGGCCGTGCGCAGGTGCTGGGCCGAGGTCCGGACGAACTCGTCCGCGTCCGAGACGCCGTACAGCCGGCGGCCGTGCCGGTGCGGGCCGAGGAAGGCGCGCCGGACGAGGTTGCGGTCGCGGCGCGACAGCGCGGAGAAGTCCTCCATCAGGGCCGCTGCCAGTCCGTTCCAGGCGATCACCTCGTACGTCGCCGACAGCACGAGGGCCGCGGCCTCCGGGAGCCGGTCCAGGAGGTCGGCGATGCTCTGCCGCACCTCCCTGGAGGGGCCGGGCGGGGGGCCCGGCGGAGTACCGGCGAGGTGGTGAAGGTGGTCGCGTTCGGCGTCCGAGAGGCGCAGCGCGCGGGCGATCTGGGCCAGCACCTCACGGGAGGGATGCGGGGCGCGGGCCTGCTCCAGGCGCGTGTAGTACTCCGTCGAGATGAACGCCAGGTGCGCCACCTCCTCGCGGCGCAGCCCCGGCGTACGGCGGCGCGGCCCAGCGGGCAGCCCCACGTCGGCCGGGGTGATCCGTTCACGCCTGCTGCGCAGGAAGCCCGCGAGTTCTCGTCGATCCACCCCTCCAGTGTGCGCGAACCCCGGCCGGCCGAGCCAGGTACCGCCGGTGCCTGGATGAGGACCGCGGTCCGGAGCAGGCTCATCGGCATGAACGACACACTGATCACATCCACCACACGGCCGGGCCTGCTCTCCGGAAAGGTCGCCCTCGTCGTCGGAGCGGGCCGCGGCATCGGCGCCGCCGCGGCGCGGCTGTTCGCCCGGGAAGGCGCGCGGGTGCTCCTCGCGGCCCGCACCCAGGCCCAGCTGGAGGCGGTGACCGAGGAGATCCGGACGGCGGGCGGCACCGCGGAGTACGCGCTGTGCGACCTGGCTGACCCGGCGAGCGTCCGCGCGGCCGTCGACCGGGCCGTGGAGGTGTACGGCCGCCTCGACGTCGCCTTCAACAACGGCGCCACGGCCCAGCCGCCCGGCCCGATGGACGAGCTGACGGAAGCCGACTTCGACCGGGTGTGCGCGGTCGACTTCAAGGGGCCGTGGCTCGCCATGACCGCGGAGATCGCCGCCATCCGGGCCACCGCCGGGACCGGGGCGATCGTCAACACCTCCAGCGTCGGCAGCCTGATGGGCAACCCGTGGCTGCCCGCCTACGGCGCCGCGAAGCGGGCGGTCAACAGCCTCACCGCGTCGGCCGCCGTCACGTACGGCCCGGAGGGCATCCGCGTCAACGCCATCGCGCCCGGCACCACGCTCACCGAGATGGTCCACGAGTGGGAGGCGGACTCTCCCGGCATCATCGAGCAGCTCAATGCCCAGACCCCGCTGGGCCGCGCGGCCGACCCGGACGAGATCGCCGAGGCGGCGGCCTGGCTGCTCAGCGACCGCGCCTCCTACGTCACCGGCACCGTGCTTCGCGTCGACGGCGGCATGCGGTCCTGAGCCGGGAGCCGGGAGCCGGGAGCCGGGAGCCGGGAGCCGGGAGCCGGGAGCCGGACGCCGGGCGGCAGGTGTCCGGCGGTGGTCGGCAGGTGTGATTCCGGACGCATTGGGGCGGGGTGCGGTTGCGGACACCGGTGCGCAGGGGAGACGTACGTACGATTCGGTGGTTCGGCTTTCTCCCCGTCAGGACGGCTTCGCGTGTCAGCTCCCCGTGTGTACCAAGTGGTCCTGCCCGCCCTCTGCGTGGCGGCCGCGGTGGCCCTGACCGGCTGCGAACCCGGGACCTCTTCCCCGGAGGGGCAGGGCGGCGGGCGGACCGTCAGCGGTTTCGGAGCGAGCCCGCTGGAGAACGCGGATGGTACGAAGCCGGGCCTCGCGCCGCTCACCTCCGAGGCGGACCGGGCGGCCGGGCGGAAGATCATCGAGCAGGTGGCGACCAAGGGGCGCGGGCCGAGGACCGGTTACGCGCGGGACGAGTTCGGTTACGCCTGGAAGGACTCGACCGACGGGATACCGCTCGCGCGCAACGGCTGCGACACCCGCAACGACCTCCTCGCCCGGGACGGCAAGGACGTGAAGCTCCGGTCCGGTTCGGACTGCGTGGTCGTGTCGATGACCCTCAAGGACCCGTACACCGGCTCGACCATCGCGTGGCGCAAGGAGCAAGCCACCAAGGTCCAGATCGACCACGTGATGCCGCTCTCGTACGACTGGCAGATGGGTGCCGCGCGCTGGAGCGACGCCAGGCGGCAGCAGATCGCCAACGACCCGCTCAATCTCATCCCGGTGGACGGCCCGGCCAACAACGCCAAGCGCGACTCCGGTCCGGCCTCCTGGCTGCCGCCGTACAAGCCGGTCCGCTGCTCGTACGCGGTGCGGTTCGCGCAGGTGTCCCTGAAGTACGGGCTGCCGGTCACCGCCCCCGACAAGACGGCGATGCTGGAGCAGTGCGGCGGCTGAGGCGAACGGCCTGATGGCCCCTCGGAGGGGCCGGGCCGGGGTGCGGGTCAGAGCTTCAGGTCCCACTGGGTGGCGTCGTAGGTGAATCCCGGGTTGACCTCGACCGTCAGGTTCTTGGCGTCCGCCGGGGTGTCGAAGGCGAACTGGACCGTGACCTTCTTGCCGGGCAGGATCGTGCCGTCGAAGCCCGCGCCCACCTTGTCGTCGAAGATCTGCTCGGCCTCCACACCGTCCTGGCCGGCTCGGGCCGCGACGTTGACCAGCGCGGAGTCGAACTTCTCCTTGCCCGCGTTCTCGATGACGACGGCGACCCGGTAGGCCTTCTTGCCCTTGGTGTGGCCGACGGCGTAGGCACCCGGGGCGTAGGAGGTGGCGTCGCCGACCGTGACCGTCAGGTCGTCGTCGTAGACGGCCGAGTCACCGGTCTCCAGGGCCTCGGAGGTGTCCTTCTTCCCTTCCTCCTTCTTGGAGTCCCCCTTCTTGCCGGCGTCGGCGTCGCCGCCGGGCTTCGGCTTCGCGGAGGCCGTGGTGTCCGAAACCGCCTTGTCGAGGTCCTTCACGGCGTCGTCCACCGCCTTGAACGTGATGACCACACCCACCACCGCGAGGACCAGTGAGACAGCGCCGAGCGCGGCGCCGAAGGTGGCCACGCCCTTGTTCGTGGCCTCGCCGCGCTTGGCCCGGCCCCGGCCCGACAGGCCCAGGATCAGGGCGATCAGGCCGAGAAGGCCCGCCAGCCAGAACAGGAGCGGGATCAGGCCGGACACGGCGCCGATGATCCCCAGGACGAGCGCGGCGATGCCCAGCCCGTTACGGGCCGGGTGCGTGCCCGGTGTCGGGACGGGCGCGTACGGCTGCTGGGGCTGCGGGGACTGCGGCGGCTGCGTGAACTGGGACATGGCTGTGCCTCCGGCAAAAGTAGACGTGGTGACGAGCGGCTTTGTGTAGAGCCTTCGTGCATCGCTGGTGCAGCGATGGGTCAATCACAGCAGAGCTTGTGAACCGAGTCAACACCCCTCACGATGGAGGGGATGGTGCACGCTGTGAATCGGTAGCGCGTGAACCGGGTCGGTATGCTCGCCGACAAGCCACCACCGGGACGCGTGCCAGGACCAGGGAGACAGCCAGTGCCGGAGAAGCCGGAGAAGCCGGAAACGACGGAGAGCTCGACGGATGCGGGCGCCGCCGAGGTGACCGCCGCCGGGATCGCACGGCTGGCAGGGGTGGGGCGCGCCGCGGTCAGCAACTGGCGCCGCCGCCACGCCGACTTCCCCAAGCCCGTCGGCGGTACCGAGACCAGTCCTGCCTTCTCCCTCTCCGAGGTCGAGCAATGGCTGCGTGACCAGGGGAAGCTCGCCGAGGTTCCGCTGCGCGAACGGGTCTGGCAGCAGCTCGCCGGGCACCCCGCCGGAGCGGTCCCCGCCCTGGTCCACACCGGCTGCGCCCTGCTCCTCCTGCGGATCAGCCCCAGTGCCTGGCGGGAGTGCGCCGCCGTCTCGGACGAGCGGATGGCCGGGGTGCTCTCCCTCGCCTTCGACCGACTGCTCGCCGAGTGCTTCGGCCCGGCGGCCGAGCCCGGCCGGGCGGTTCACACCCCGGGCCGCGGCGAACTGTTTCCGTCCGTCCCGCTGCTCCGCGCCGCCGCCGAACTCGCCGAGGGCACCGGCGCCGCGGAGACCTTCGAGTTCCTGCTGGGCCGCCAGCTGGACGCCAACCCGCGTCAGTACACCCTCACGCCGCCCGGACTCGCCGAGCTGATGGCCGCCCTGGCCGGGGCGCGGGGAGAGCGGGGAGAGCAGGGAAAGCAGGGAAAGAAAGCCGGAGAGGAAGGGGAGAGCGGAGAGGGGCTGCGTAAGGTCCTCGATCCAGCCGCGGGCACCGGCGCCCTGCTGCGCGCCGTCGACGGCCCCGCCGCCCTGTACGCGCAGGAGGCCGATCCCGAACTCGCCGCGCTCACCGCCCTCCGGCTCGCCCTGCACGCCGGTGAAGGCCGCGCCGCCGACGGCGCCCACACGGTTCACGACGCCCGCACCACCGTCGCCGCGCGGACCGCCGACACCCTGCGTGCCGACGCCTTCCCGCAGCTCGGCGCGGACATCGTGCTCTGCCACCCGCCGTTCAACGAACGCAACTGGGGCCACGACGAACTTGCCTACGACCCGCGCTGGGAGTACGGCTTCCCGGCCCGCACCGAATCGGAACTGGCCTGGGTCCAGCACGCCCTGGCCCGGCTGCGCGCGGGCGGCACCGCCGTCCTCCTGATGCCCCCGGCCGCCGCCTCACGCCGTTCCGGCCGCCGCATCCGCGCGGACCTGCTCCGCCGCGGTGCCCTGCGCGCCGTCGTCGCGCTCCCGGCCGGGGCCGCGCCCCCGTACGGCATCCCGCTCCACCTCTGGGTGCTCCGCAAGCCCGGTGGCGGTGCGGCCCCCTCGCCCGAACTGCTGCTCGTCGACACCGCCGAACCCGCCGAACCGTCCTTGGCGGGCCCCGCGCCCGCCGCCCCGGCCGGGGGGCGCGACCGGCTCGACTGGCAGGCGGTGCACAACGCCGTGCTCGACGCCTGGCGGTCCTTCGGGAGCGACGGCGGCCCGGCCGCCGACCGTCCCGGCGTCAGCCGCGCCGTGCCCGTCATCGAACTCCTCGACGACGACGTGGACCTCACCCCCGCCCGCCATCTGCCGCCCGTCACCTCGGGCGGCCCGGCCGAACTGATCCGCGTACGGGAACGGCTCACCGAGACGCTCGGCCTCACCGCCTCCCTCACCCCGCCCGCCGCGTCGCCCGGCGGCCCCGTCCACCGGCCGCTCACCACCGTCGGTGAACTCGCCCGCGCCGGTGCCCTCCAGCTCCGTACCGGCGGTTCCGGCACCGGCACCGGACGCGTCCTCACCGAGCACGACGTCCTCGCCTCCACCGCCCCCTCGGGAAATCTGCCCGCCGACGGGCCCCCCGAGGAGCCGGTGTTCGTCGAACCGGGCGACGTCGTCGTCCCCGTCCTGGGCGGCGGCTCCGTCACCCGGGTCGTGGACGAGGCCACCGCGGGCGCCGCGCTCGGCCGCAACCTCCAGCTGCTGCGTCCCGACCCGGCCGCCCTCGACCCGTGGTTCCTGGCCGGGTTCCTGCGCGGCACCGCCAACAACCGCCAGGCCAGCAGCTACGCCTCCACCGCCACCCGGCTGGACACCCGCCGCCTCCAGCTCCCCCGGCTGCCGCTCGCCGAACAACAGCGGTACGGGCGCAGGTTCCGCGCCCTGGCGGAGTTCGAGGACGCCCTCCGGCTGACCGGCCGACTCGGCGGACAGCTCGTCCAGGGGATGTACGACGGGCTGACCGACGGCACGGTCGCACCGGGCTGAACACGAGCGCGACACGGTCCGGGGTGAGGCGGAACACAGTCGATCCGTACAACCCCGGGCCGGTTGTCGGTGTCGCCCTTTACGCTCGGTTCTGTGTGCACGGAGCGTGCGCGCGGATGTCCAACGACCAGGTCCTTCAGGAGCAGCCATGTACGCCCCGGCTCATCCGCCGACGCCGCCGCGCCGGATTCCCGGCCGGGCCTGGATCGTCTCCATGCGGGTGCTGTTCATCGTGCTCACGGTGGGCTCGGTTGGGCTGTTGCTGTGGACTCCGCTGCTCCGCCTCGCGATCGTCCGCCGCCGGGCCGCCGACTGGTGGCTGACCGGGGCCGGGTTCGTCCTCGTCTGCGTACTCCTGCCGGTCCTCGGCCGGGACGGCGGCGACGAGCCGACCGGTATCGACAACGTGCTCATCCCCTTGCTGCTGCTGGCGATGGCGGGTTCGATCGCGTACTACCTGGTCGGGGACATCCGCCATGTCGACCGGCTGGCGAAGGCGCGCGCCATGCCCGGCCCGCCGCCGGGATACGCCTACGCGCAGACGGTTCCTGCGCTGCCGTCGCCCGTCCCCGTTCCCGCTCCTGTCCACGTTCCGAGGCCGCAGCCTCAGCCGCAACAACCGCCGCTGCCGCCGCAGCATCCGCGGCCTTATCCGCAACAGCAACAGCAACAGCAACAGCAACACCAGCCTCAGCCGCAACAGCCTCCGCACGCCCAGCCCCAGCCCCAGCCCCAGCCCCAGCACCCCCGCCCCCAGCGCATCGACCAAGTGCGCGCCGAGCTGGACGAGCTGAGCGACTACCTCCGTAAGGAGGAGGGCCGGTGAGCGGACGGGTCATCGGCGGCCGTTACGAACTGGCCACCATCCTCGGCCAGGGCGGCATGGGCCAGGTCTGGACGGCCTACGACCAGCGCCTGGACCGCCGCGTCGCGGTGAAGCTGCTCCGCCCCGACCGGGTCACCGGCCCCGTCGACAGCGGGGCCGCCGACGAACTGCGCCGCCGTTTCGTCCGCGAGTGCCGGGTCACGGCCCGGGTCGACCACCCGGGCCTGGTCACCGTCCACGACGCGGGCAGCGACGGCGACGACCTCTATCTCGTCATGCAGTACGTCGAGGGCGCCGACCTCGCCGACCACCTCGCCGAGCACGACCCGTACCCCTGGCAGTGGACCGTCGCGGTCGCCGCCCAGCTCTGCTCCGTCCTGTGCGCCGTGCACGCCGTGCCGATCGTCCACCGCGACCTCAAGCCCCGCAACGTGATGGTCCGTCCGGACGGCACCGTCACCGTCCTCGACCTGGGTGTCGCCTCCGTTCTGGACAACGACACCACCCGCCTCACCCACACCGGGTCACCCATCGGCTCCCCGGCCTACATGGCCCCCGAGCAGGCGATGGGCGGCGCCGTCGGCCCGTACACCGACCTGTACGCCCTCGGTGTGCTGCTGCACGAACTGCTCAGCGGCGACGTGCCGTTCTCCGGCTCCACCGCGCTCGGCGTGCTCCACCGCCACCTCCACGAGCCGCCGCTCCCGGTCCGCCGGATCAGGCCCGACATCCCCGGGCCGCTCGAAGCGCTGGTACTGCGGCTGCTCGCCAAGGACCCCCAGCACCGCCCGTCCGGCGCCCAGGAGGTGTACGACCACCTCGCCCCGCTGCTCCCCGCGCCGGGCACCGCGCTCGCGGCCGGGCCGCTCGACCCGACCCGCCCCTTCCTGCGCCCGCACGCCCCCTGGCCCGACCGCGCCACCCCCGTACCCCCGCAGCCGCAGGCGCCGCCCGCGCCCGCCGCCGCCCGGCCCGATGTGGCCGCCGCCGTCGACGACGTCAAGAAGCTGCTCGGCGAGGGCCGGATCACCCAGGCGGTGGACCTCCTCGGCTCGATCCTCCCGGTCGCCGCCGAACAGCACGGCGAGGGTTCCGCCGTGGTCCGCATCCTGCGCAAGCAGTACGCGGCGACACTGATGGACGACGGGCAGTACCGCCGCGCCCTGCCCGAGCTGCGCAGACTCGCCGACGACCGGGCGGCCGAGGCGGGCCCGGCCGACCCGCAGGCGCTCCAGTTCCGCTACGACGCCGCCCAGTGCCTGGAACAGCTCGGCGAACCGGCCGCCGCGCTCGCCGAGTACCGCGCGGTCCTTCCGTACTACGACGAGCACGCCAGGGGCGGCGACCCCGCCCGCAGCTTCGAGATCCGTAACCGGGTCGCGCACCTGCTGCTCGCCCTTGGCGACCATGTCACCGCCCGCGTCCAGCTCCAGGCGCTGCTGTACGACTCCGAGCGGGTCTACGGGCCCCAGCACCCGCTCCCGGCGGAGCTGCGCCGCCGCCTCGACCGCCAGGCCGAAGTCCACGGCGGCTGAACCTCTTCGGCCGCGGCCCTCCCGTGTCCCCCTGATCCGGGTCATGGTGAACGCTGCCCGGTGGTCCATGCTCAAGCCGCCGCTGTCGGGTACGGGGGACGGGCCGCCCGTCCGGGGGCGTGCGCCTGCCGTGGGACGGCGCAAGCCGCCGCGTCATCCCGCGGTCGGGGCCGGTGCCGGTGTGGTGCCCGCATCCGCATCCGCATCCGCGCCTGTGCCTGTGCCCGTGCCCGCGCCCGTGCCCGCATCCGTGCCTATGCCCGTGCCTGTGCCCGTGCCCGCATCCGTGTCCGCGCGCAGGGGAAGCGGCGCGGCCCGGCCCAGGGCCTTCGGCCGCCGCCGGTACGCCAGGGCCAGCTCGCCCAGGAGCAGGAAGGCCAGCGCGCCCGCTCCCGCCAGGGCACCCGCCCGCAGCCCCGGTGGCCGGAAGACGCACTCCACCGCCGCGCCGTCGGCCGGGGCCGGGGTGGCGACCAGGCCCAGATAACGGTCGGCGGGGCGGCCCTGGCAGCGCCAGCCCGCGATCCGGGGCGCCGCGAGTACGACCGTCCCGGTGGTGCCGGGCGGCAGTTCCGCCCGGACGCCGTCGTCGGTGACGTGGACGGAGGTCGCGCCGGTGGCCCTCAGCCCGTCGACCGCCGAGGCCAGCCGGGACCGGTCCAGGCAGCCGACCGCCCGGTGCGGCACGGTCCCCGGGCGCACCGGGGCCAGCGCGATCCGTACGTTCCCGTCCGCCCCGACCCGGCCCAGGTGCTGCATCGCGGCCCGCCGGGCCGGGAGCTGCCCCTTGAACCCGACGTCCCGGCCGTCGCCGAGCCGGGCCCGCCCGAACATGCCGGGTGCCCACAGATACGCCTCGGACCCCGCCGGGCAGGCAGCGGTCAGCGTGTACGCGCCCCGGCCCACCCGGTAGTCGTCCGCGCCCCGGTCCGGCACGGCGTCCACGCCGCCCGGAGCAGCCCGCAGCGTGGTCCGCGGGACCGTGTAGACCCGCGAGCCCAGCAGCAGCTCCTGGTTCCGGAACGCCGAACGCCCGTACGACGCACCCCCTGAGCCGCCTCCTGGCGCCGGGCGCACCGTCACCAGCGGCACAGCCGCCGACCGGCTCGCCGTCACCGGCCGGTCGTCCGCTGCGCCCAGACCCGTGAGCCCGGCCCCCTGGTGCGGGTCACGCGGCCCGCGTACCCGGGCGCCGACCGAGAAGACCGCGTCCGTGACCGGGTTGTCGAGGCTCTGCACGGCCCGGCCGTTCGACGTCCACCCACCGCCGAGCGCCCGCATCGTGCGGGTCAGCACGTCGGGCGTGTGGCTGCTGTAGTACGCGCCGCCCTGCCCGCCCACCAGCAGCGGATCGTTCGCGGTGGTCTGCTCCCGGCCGGGGTCCGTCCGGGCGTGCGGCCAGGTGTCGGCGCCCGCGACCACGGCCCGCTGGGTGCGCTGCCGTTCGCCCCAGGGCGCGTAGTCGTCGAGCCGGTTCAGCCGCTGCCGGTCGAAGTAGGCGGTCGCCGCGGCGGCCTGCCCGACCTGCGCGCCGATCAGCAGTACGGCCGCCAGCGCCGCGTACCGGCCGCCCCGGCCGGCCAGCAGCAGGGCACAGACCGCCGCCCCCAGCCCCACCGCGAACAGCGGATACGTCCACCCCGTGACCAGCCCGCTGAACCCCGCCCCGGCCGCCGCCGACACCAGGACCGCGGTCCCGCCGAGCAGTGCCCGCCGCCCCGGCCAGCCGTACGAGACCGTGACCCACGCGGCGGTCACCACCAGTCCGGCCAGGACGAAGGTCTGCCGGTACGGGCTGCCGTTGGGCGTGGCGAACGCGTGCCAGAGCAGATGCGTGGGCTTCCACTGCATCGACAGCGCGACCCCGGCCACCAGCCCCGCCCACGCCCATCGCTCCCGCTTCGGCACGGCCCGCCGGAAGGCCAGCGCACCGGCCAGCAGCAGGGTGCCCGTCCCGAGATAGAGGGCCGGGGTGAAGAAGCTGTACGTGGCGGGCAGCAGCCGGGCGAGCACATCGGTCCAGGAGGCGGGCGCGAACGCGCGGTCCCAGCCCGGGTAGGCGTGCTTGGTGCCCAGGTAGACCGGGATCAGGACGGGCGCCGAGAGCCCGATCCCCACCCCGGTGGTCCGCGCCGCCCGCCCCAGCGTCCGGACCACCGCACGCCGGTCGTCCCGCTCGGTGAACAGCCGGACGGCCAGCACCAGCGCCGCGCCGAGCGTCGCCATGTACGCCGTGTAGAAGTTGGCCGCCCACGCCAGCGCGACCAGCAGGGGCGCCGCGACCCGGTGCCGCCCGGTCCGGGCCCACTCGGCGGCCAGGCAGAGCAGCGGCAGCGCGATCAGCCCGTCCAGCCACATCGGGTTGTACGCCGCCTCCGCGACCGACCAGCCGCACAGCGCGTACGAACCGCCCAGCACCCCGGCCGCCCACCAGCGCCCGCCGCGCAGCGTCAGCAGGAACACCGCCATCAGGGCCGCCGCCGAGGCCATCTTCAGGGTCGTCACCGCATAGACCGCGAGGTCGATCCGGTCTCTCGGGAAGACCCCGACGAGCAGGGCGAACGGGCTGCTCAGATAGGTGCCGAGATCCGGCAGGAAGCTCGTCCCGAAGCCGGACGACCAGTTGAGCAGCAGCCCGCCGTCGGCCTGTCCGTGCAGCAGGTCCCAGAGCCGGGCGTGGAACGGAACGAACTGGTTGCCCAGGTCGTTCACGCTGCGCGTGTAGGGGCCGAACGGGAAGCCGCGCGACACGGCGTCACCCGCGCAGACCGCGACGACGGTGAGCAGGGCGGCGAGCGAGCCCGCGCGCAGGCGGGGACGGCGGCGGGGCGTCGCCGGGGACAGGGCCATGGTCAGGAATATGCCAGCCCGTCACGCCCAAACACCTTGTGCCGTATGCCAGTTCACGTAATGGACGTGCGGTGGTCACGTGCTGCATCGGGTGCCGACACCTGGCCCGGATGGTGTACGTCTGTGCTGATCTCTCTGGTGGTGCCCTGCTACAACGAGGAAGAGATCCTCGAACGCTTCCACGAACGCGTCACGGACGAAATGGCCGGGCTCGGGCACGAGTTCCAGCTGGTCTTCGTGGACGACGGCAGCGCCGACCGGACGCTGGTGATCCTCCAGGAGCTGGCCGCCGCCGACCCCCGGGTCCGCTACGTCTCCTTCAGCCGCAACTTCGGCAAGGAGGCCGCCATGCTGGCCGGTCTCCAGCACGCCGGGGGTGACGCCGTCGTCATCATGGACGCCGACCTCCAGCACCCGCCCGAGCTGGTCGGCCGGATGCTGGAGGAACATGAGCGGGGCTACGACCAGGTCGTCGCCCGCCGCACCCGCAAGGGCGACCGCGTCACCCGCACCGTCACCGCCCGCACCTACTACTGGCTGATCAACCGCCTGGTCGATGTGGAGCTCGTGGACGGTGTCGGCGACTTCCGGCTGCTGTCGCGCCGCACCGTGGACGCCGTCCTGCGGCTCACCGAGTACAACCGGTTCTCCAAGGGCCTCTTCGCCTGGGTCGGGTTCCGCACGAAGACCTTCGGCTACGAGAACGCCGTACGCGAGCAGGGCAGCTCCGCGTGGACCTTCGGCAAGCTGCTCAACTACGGCCTGGACGGGCTGCTGTCCTTCAACAACAAGCCGCTGCGCGCCGCGCTCTACCTGGGCATGCTGCTGCTGTCGGTGGCCTTCGCGTACGCGGCGTGGATCGTCGGTGTCGCCCTGGTGCGGGGCGTGGACACCCCCGGTTACGTCACCACGCTCGTCGTGGTCATCGCGCTGGCCGGGGTCCAGATGGTGATGCTCGGAGTGGTCGGCGAGTACGTCGGCCGCATCTACTACGAGGTGAAGCGGCGCCCGCACTACCTGGTCAAGGCCACGAACGCCGAGACCCCGCGGCCCGCCCGTGAGTACCGCGAGCCCCGGGAAGACCGCGAGCCCCGTGAGTACTGCGAGCCCCGGGAACACCGCGAGCCCCAGGGGTCCGTACGCCGATGACGGTCACCGCCCAGATGGCCCGGTTCGCCCTGGTGGGGGTGGTGAACACCGGCACCTACTACGGCTGCTACCTCGTGCTGCTGACCTGGCTGCCGTACATCGCCGCCCATGTGACCGCCTTCGCGCTGAGCATGACCGGCTCCTTCTTCCTGAACTGCTGGTTCACCTACCGCACCCGCCCCACCTGGCGGAAGTTCCTGCTCTTCCCGCTGACCAACGCCGCCAACTTCGTCATCACCACCGGCGGCGTCTACCTGCTGGTCGACCTGGCCGGACTCAGCAGCCGGTACGCGCCGCTGGCCGCCGCCGCGGCGGCCATCCCGGTCACCTTCCTCGTCTCCCGCACGATCATGCTCCGGCCGGAACCCGCGCGGAGGATCTGAGCGGCCCGGACGGGCCCACATCCCCAACTCCTTCCGAATCGTTGGTCGAATCAGTGGCCCCAGCCACGTCCACTGCCTAACATCGATCACCGCAAGGTCTTGTGCACTGATGCACAAAGTCTCCCCGGGAGGTTCCTTTGCACCGCCGCCGTCGCACCGCGCTCACCGTCTCCGCCGCCCTGCTCGTCGGCGTCCCAGCCCTCGCCGCCTGCGGCAGCGAGACCCACCCGGGGGCCGCGGCCGTCGTCGGCGGGGAGCGGATCGAGGTCGCCACGCTCCAGGGCCAGGTGGCCTCCGTGCGCGAGGCGCAGAACAGCACGAAGGACCCCGCCCAGCTCATCGACAAGTCCGGGCAGCTCAGCCGGGCCAAACTGCACGGCCTGATCTTCGACAAGGTCGTGGACCGCGCCGCGCGGGACGCGGGCGTGACCGTGAACCGCTCCGAGATCCAGCAGATGCGCAAGGACGCGGAGGCCCAGTCCGGCGGGGCGGCGGGGCTGCGTACGGTGATGCTCCAGCGGAGCTGGATCGCCCCGGACCAGATCGACGCCGTGCTGCGCGAGCAGGTCCAGCTGACGAAGCTGGGCATCGCGCTCGGCGTCGACCTCCAGCAGCCCGCCGGCCAGCAGGTCGTGTCCGAGGCGCTGAGCAAGGCGTCCAAGGCGCTCCGGGTCGACGTCAACCCGCGCTACGGCACCTGGGACGGCAAGCAGACCCAGCTCGCCGCCTACAAGGCCCCCTGGATCACCCAGGTCACCAAGCCGGAAGGCGCGGGCGCCTGAGCCGCGGGGGAACGGGCGGCGGCGACAGAGGTAGATTCGCACGGTGAACGCTGAAGACCCCGGCCGCATCGTCCTGCTCACCGCCAGCCACCGCGTCGCCCCCGGACTGCTGTCCTGGCCCGCCTGGCAGGCGCTGCACGCCGCCGACCGGGTGCTCTGCGCCGATCCCGGCCACCCGCAGCTGCCGTACCTGCGCGAGGCGGGCGTCACCGTCGAGCACGCCGCTCCCACCGCGCAGGAGCTCGTCGACGCCTGCGCGGGCGGCCGGAGCGTCGTCGTCCTCGCGGGCGGCGAGGGCGATCCCGCGCTCACCGACGGGCTGGCCCGGCTCGCCGGATCGGGGCGCACGCGGATGCCGGACCTGGAGCTGCTGCCCGGTTCGTACGACCTGCCGGGCGCCCGGCTCCTCGACCTGGTCCAGATCATGGACCGGATCAGGGTCGCATGCCCGTGGACCTCGCAGAAGACCCACCAGGGCCTCGCCAAGTACGCCGTCGAGGAGGCGTACGAACTCGTCGAGGCGATCGAGGACGGCGACCGCGACGAACTCCGCGAGGAGCTGGGCGACGTCCTCCTCCAGGTGGTCTTCCACGCCAGGATCGCCGAGGAGGGCGGCCCCGAGGACGGTGAGGAGCCGTTCTCCATCGACGACGTCGCCGCCACCCTCATCGAGAAGCTGATCCACCGCCACCCGCACGTCTTCGGCGACGAGACCGCCGAGACCCCCGAGGACGTCCGCGCGCACTGGCTGCGCACCAAGGCCGCCGAGAAGCGGCGCGACTCGGTCACCGACGGGGTACCGGTCGGCCAGCCCGGCCTGGCGCTCGCGGCCAAACTGGCGAGCCGGGTCCGCACCGCCGGGCTCGACGTGCCGCTCCCCGCCGGCGAGGGCATCGGCTACGAGCTCCTCGCCCTCGCCGTCCGGGCCGAGCGGGACGGTGTCGACCCCGAGGCCGCCCTGCGCGCCGCGGGCCGCGCCTACCGGGACGCCATCAGGGCGGCGGAGGGCCACGGCTGACGCCGCAGGGCAACGGATAACGTCGAGGGGTGAACCACAGCCCCGCCGACGACCACCCCGCCGAGCAGCCCCCCGCGTCTCCCGCGGACGCCCCCGCGTCTCCCGCGGCTTCGGCGGACGCCGCCGCGTCCCCCGCGTCCTGCCCGGTGTCCGGTGCACCCGAGCTCTTCACCTGGGAGTTCGCCACCGACCCGTACCCGGCGTACGCCTGGCTGCGCGAGCACAGCCCCGTACACCGCACCACGCTGCCCAGCGGCGTCGAGGCCTGGCTGGTGACCCGGTACGAGGACGCCCGGCAGGCCCTCGCCGACTCCCGGCTCTCCAAGAACCCGGCCCACCACGCCGAACCGGCGCACGCCAAGGGGAAGACCGGCATCCCCGGTGAGCGCAAGGCGGAGCTGATGACACATCTGCTGAACATCGACCCGCCCGATCACACCCGGCTGCGCCGCCTGGTCTCCAAGGCGTTCACCCCGCGGCGGGTCGCCGAGTTCGCCCCGCGCGTCCAGGAGCTGACGGACCGGCTCGTCGACCGCTTCGCCGAGAACGGCGAGGCCGACCTCATCCACGACCTGGCCTTCCCGCTCCCCATCTACGCGATCTGCGACCTGCTTGGCGTACCGCCCGAGGACCAGGACGACTTCCGGGACTGGGCGGGCATGATGATCCGCCACGGCGGCGGGCCGCGCGGCGGGGTCGCCCGGTCGGTGAAGAAGATGCGCGGCTACCTCGCCGAACTCATCCACCGGAAGCGGGAGAACCCAGGCGACGACCTGATCTCCGGACTGATCCGGGCCAGCGACCACGGTGAGCACCTCACCGAGAACGAGGCCGCCGCCATGGCCTTCATCCTGCTCTTCGCCGGTTTCGAAACCACCGTCAACCTCATCGGCAACGGGGTCTACGCCCTGCTCCGCAACCCCGGCGAACGCGCACGGCTGCAACGCTCCCTCGACGCGGGGGAGGAGGAGCTGCTGGAGACCGGGATCGAGGAGCTGCTCCGCTACGACGGCCCGGTGGAGCTGGCCACCTGGCGGTTCGCCACCGAGGCGCTGACACTCGGCGGGCAGTCCGTCCAGGCCGGGGATCCGGTGCTCGTGGTGCTCGCCGCCGCCGACCGCGACCCGGAACGCTTCCCGGACCCCGACACCCTCGACCTCGCCCGGCGTGACAATCAGCACCTCGGATACGGGCACGGCATCCACTACTGCCTGGGCGCACCGCTCGCCCGGCTGGAGGGACGGACCGCGCTCGCCACTCTGCTGAAACGGCTCCCGGACCTGCGACTCGCGGGAGAACCAACCGATTTGCGGTGGCGTGGCGGGCTCATCATGCGTGGACTTCGCACCCTCCCCGTGGAGTTCACGCCGGGGCGTGCCGGTACTGAAACTGACGCTGCGTCAACTCTGTGACTTTCACGTGATCCGCGCTGCATCGACTTGTGACGCGCGTTCGAGTCCGGCTAGGTTCACCGTTCGACTCACCAGTCAGACGTCAGTCACACGGAAGGCAATTCCATGGGATCCGCGAACGGCAGGCACCGTCGCCCCCGGCAGGCACCCGCCATCGTCGTCGCAGCGGGCGTGACCGGATCGGCCATCGCCATTCCGCTGCTGGGCGCGTCGGGCGCGTCCGCGGCCGAGGCCACGACCTGGGACCGGGTGGCCGAGTGCGAGAGCGGCGGTGCGTGGAGCGCCGACTTCGGCAACGGCTTCTACGGCGGTCTCCAGTTCTCGCCGGAGACCTGGAAGTCGTACGGCGGTGAGGCCTACGCGGAGCGCGCCGACCTCGCCAGCCGGGCCCAGCAGATAGCGGTGGCCGAGAAGGTCCTGGGGGACCGGGGGCCGAAGGCCTGGCCCAGCTGTGCGGTCATCTCCGGCCTGGCGCCGGGCGGCTCGCTGCCCGGCGTCGACCCCGGCACCGCCCCCGTCGGCGACCCGGCCGGGACGGTGACACCGCCCGGGAACGAGCAGGGTGACCCGTCCGACGGGGCCACGCCGCCCCGAAGCGCCTGGGAGGGCGTGGACGCGGTGGACGGTGCTGACGGCTCGTCCGGGAACAGCGGCAAGCGCCCGGGGAAGGCGAAGGGCGAAGGGGCGGACACGCCGGACGCGGAGTCCTCGCCTTCGGCCACCCCGTCCGGTGCGCCGTCCGACGCACCCTCACGCGCCCCCCGGGACGCCTCCGCTTCGCCCGATTCGGCCGACGGTACGGGCGGGCGGCACCGCGGCACCCCGGCCGCCGAGGAGGGCCGTGGCGCGAACGGCGGTCACCGCGAGTCCGGCCGGCACGCCTCGCGCGGCGGTGGCGACGCGCGCGATACGGCCGATCAGGTCACCGACGGCACGTACACCGTCCGGCCCGGCGACAACCTCTGGACGATTGCTGATGCACAGAAGGTTCCCGGTGGGTGGTCCGCGCTCTACGAGGCGAACAGGAGCGTCGTCGGCTCCGATCCGGACCTCATCCTGCCTGGCCAGAGCCTCGATCTCGACGCCAAGGCCGAGTAGGAGCGGTCCGGTGACGGTCCGGTAATCGCCTAAAAGCGCCCCGAAAATCGGGGCAGTTCAGGGGCCTATGTCCGCTTATGTGTAAGTGAGACATGGGTCTCTTTGCGTCTTCCGGCGTGTCGCGTTCCGGTGGCCCTTCCTGGTGGCCCTCACCTGCGAAAACAGTAATTCTTCAGATGCAAGTACGGACTGATTGTCCGATGTGTCCACCTTTGAATGTAGGGCTTGCGTATGTTTACGGTCGGAATCGCTCGCACCGCGGGCCCCGTCGACCGTCACGCCGAATCCTGCCGTCGGTCGAAGGGAAAACAGACGCGTACAGCGCCGTAGGCAGGAGCGGGGGACCCAGGTAAGCCGCCGGGTCCGGGACGTCGGGACGACGTATCGGATCAGGCTTGGGGTGAAGTCGCGCGCTAGGACGTGCGACCGGGCAACTCACTCGGCCCGAACCCGACAGCTCACCTCGTAGGCGTCGGTGAGGAGAAGTTCCATGCTGCTTTCCAGCAAGGGCAAGCACCGCCGCCCGTCCAAGGTCGTCCGCATCGCCACGCTCGCCGGTGTCGCCGGTGCCGCCGTCGCCGTGCCGCTGATGGGCGCGACCAGCGCCTCCGCCGCCTCCGTCGCCACCTGGGACGCTGTTGCCCAGTGCGAGTCCGGTGGCAACTGGTCCATCAACACCGGCAACGGCTACTACGGCGGCCTGCAGTTCTCGCAGTCCAGCTGGGCCGCCGCCGGTGGCCTCCAGTACGCCTCGCGCGCCGACCTGGCCACCAAGGCCCAGCAGATCGCCACCGCCGAGCGCCTCCTCGACATGCAGGGCCCCGGTGCCTGGGGCTGTGCCGGTGCCGGCGGCCTGACCAACGACGGTGTCGACCCGGGTGTCGACACCGGTTCGTCCTCGAACTCCTCCTCCGGCTCGACCGCCGGTTCCGGCGCCTCCGAGCAGCAGAGCGCCGCCCCGAAGAAGCAGGCGCAGCCGAAGCCGGCCGAGCGCACCGAGGCCCCCGCCGCCTCCCGCTCGGACCGCACCGAGGCCCCGCGTGCCGAGTCGAAGAAGACCGTCACCACCCCGACCGGCGAGAAGGTCAAGAGGGGTGACGGCGAGTACAAGGTCGTCACCGGCGACTCGCTGAGCAAGATCGCCGCCGAGAACGGCGTCAAGGGCGGCTGGCAGCGGCTGTTCGAGCTGAACGAGGACATCGTCAAGGACGCCGACCTGATCTACCCGGGTCAGCAGCTGCACCTGACGAAGTAACAGGGACTCTCTCCTCCCCGGCCGCCCCGGTCCGGCGCGCATCCCCCCGTGCGCACCGGACCGGGGCGCCCTCCTTTCCGGCCTCCCTCCGCTCGGTGGAGCGGGAAGGCGTTCAAGTGTTGTAGTTACCGGCCGGTAGGTTTTGGGCGGAATGCCCGGCAATGCGGTCTCTCGGGTCGTTTTTCGTCCCAGGGGTCGGGCGGTCGTGGGGACGGGCGGGCCGGGCCGGTTAGGCTCTTGTCGCAAGGCCAAAGCGACCCTGCGCCAACAGCGTCATATCCCAGAAGGAGATGCCACGTGCCGTCCATCGACGTCGTCGTAGCCCGGGAAATCCTCGACTCCCGCGGAAACCCCACGGTCGAGGTCGAGGTCGGCCTCGACGACGGCAGCACGGGCCGTGCTGCCGTTCCGTCCGGCGCCTCCACCGGCCAGTTCGAGGCCGTCGAGCTCCGTGACGGCGACCCCAACCGCTACCAGGGCAAGGGCGTCGAGAAGGCCGTCCTCGCCGTGATCGAGCAGATCGGCCCGGAGCTCGTCGGCTACGACGCCACCGAGCAGCGGCTGATCGACCAGGCGATGTTCGACCTGGACGCCACGGAGAACAAGGGCTCGCTCGGCGCCAACGCCATCCTGGGCGTCTCGCTGGCCGTCGCCCACGCCGCCTCCGAGGCCTCGGACCTGCCGCTCTTCCGCTACCTCGGCGGCCCGAACGCGCACCTGCTGCCCGTTCCGATGATGAACATCCTGAACGGCGGCTCGCACGCCGACTCCAACGTGGACATCCAGGAGTTCATGATCGCCCCGATCGGCGCGGAGTCCTTCTCCGAGGCCCTGCGCTGGGGCGCCGAGGTCTACCACACGCTGAAGAAGGTCCTGAAGGCCAAGGGCCTGTCCACCGGCCTCGGCGACGAGGGCGGCTTCGCGCCGAACCTGGACTCCAACCGCGCCGCCCTCGACCTCATCCTGGAGGCCATCAAGGAGGCCGGTTACGTCCCGGGCAAGGACATCGCGCTCGCGCTCGACGTCGCCGCGTCCGAGTTCTACAAGGACGGCGCGTACGAGTTCGAGGGCAAGTCCCGCTCGGCCGTCGAGATGACCGAGTACTACGAGGAGCTCGTCGCCGCGTACCCGCTGGTCTCCCTTGAGGACCCGCTGTTCGAGGACGACTGGGACGGCTGGAAGGTCATCACCGACAAGCTCGGCGCCAAGGTGCAGATCGTCGGCGACGACCTCTTCGTCACCAACCCGGAGCGCCTGGCCCGCGGCATCGAGGAGGGCTCCGCCAACGCCCTGCTCGTCAAGGTCAACCAGATCGGTTCGCTGACCGAGACCCTGGACGCCGTCGAGCTGGCCCAGCGCAACGGCTTCAAGTGCATGATGTCGCACCGCTCCGGCGAGACCGAGGACGTCACCATCGCCGACCTCGCCGTCGCCGTGAACTGCGGCCAGATCAAGACCGGTGCCCCGGCCCGCTCGGACCGCGTCGCGAAGTACAACCAGCTGCTGCGCATCGAGGAGATCCTCGACGACGCCGCGGTGTACGCCGGCCGCTCCGCCTTCCCCCGGTTCCGCTCCGCGGACCAGTAGGCACAGCGCTCCGCGGACCACTGGTCACGGCGCTCCGCGGAGCGGCAGGGCAGCGCTCCGCGGAGCGGTAGGCGCCGCGAACGGCCACGGCCTCCGTCCGTCCCCGCACTCGGTCCCGTACCGTGTGCGGGGACGGATGTGCGTAATGGGGAGGCGGAGAGATGGCCGCGAAGGACCGGGACCGGTTCTCCACCGCGACCCGGCTGCGGCTGCTCGGTGAGCAGACCGCCGCCCGCGTCTACCGTTCGCAGAGCCGCCGTCAGGCCCGCCGCTCGCGTCTCACCGGCCGGGCGGCCTTCCTGGCGCTCGTCGTCTGCTCCCTGGTGGTCGCGCTCGCGTACCCGATGCGCAGCTACGTCTCGCAGCAGGACGAGATCGCCGACCAGGAGCGCCTGGCGCAGCAGGCCAGGGCCCGTACCGAGGAACTGCGCGACGAGAAGGCGCGGCTCCAGGACGACGCGTACATCAGGCGGCTGGCCCGTACGCATCTGCACTACCTTCTTCCCGGGGAGACCGGTTATACGGTGATCGACCCGGACGCGGTCAAGGAGCGCGAGGGCAGGGCGGACGGGTCCGGCCGGCCGTGGCACTCCAATCTGTGGGACGGCGTCGACAGCGCCGACCGCGACTGACCTCCCTCGATCCAGCAGCACCGCATTTCGAGCAGACCCGATCAGAACCTAGGCAGGCATGGACACCCCCCCTCCCCAGACCGAGCCCACCGCGCCCACCGAGGCGGACATCGCCGCGTTCCAGCAGCAGCTGGGCCGCCCGCCGCGCGGTCTGCGCGCGATCGCGCACCGCTGCCCCTGCGGCAACCCGGACGTGGTCGAGACGCAGCCCCGGCTGGAGGACGGCACGCCGTTCCCGACGACGTACTACCTGACGTGCCCGCGTGCCGCCTCCGCGATCGGCACGCTGGAGGCGAACGGGGTCATGAAGGAGATGACCGAGCGCCTCGCCACCGACCCCGAACTGGCCTCCGCCTACCGGGCCGCCCACGAGGACTACATCGCCCGGCGCGACGCCATCGAGGTGCTGGAGGGGTTCCCGAGCGCGGGCGGCATGCCGGACCGGGTGAAGTGCCTGCACGTCCTGGTCGGCCACTCGCTGGCCGCCGGACCGGGCGTGAACCCGCTGGGCGACGAGGCGATCGCGATGCTGCCGGAGTGGTGGCGCAAGGGGCCGTGCGTCACGCCATGCGACGCGCCGGACGAGGGCTGACCGTCCTTCGAGGTCCCCATCCCGCTCCTCGTCCGCCGGAGGGGCCCGATTCCACAGGAGCAGCACCATGACCCGCGTGGCCGCCATCGACTGCGGTACCAACTCCATCCGCCTGCTCGTCGCCGACGCCGACCCGTCCACCGGTGAACTCGGTGAGCTGGACCGGCGGATGGAGATCGTCCGCCTCGGCCAGGGCGTCGACCGCACCGGCCGGCTGGCCCCCGAGGCCCTGGAGCGTACGTTCGCGGCGTGCCGCCAGTACGCGGCGGTGATCAAGGAGCACGGTGCGCAGCGGCTCCGCTTCGTCGCCACCTCCGCCTCCCGGGACGCGGAGAACCGCGACGACTTCGTCCGCGGGGTGGTCGGCATCCTGGGCGTCGAGCCCGAGGTGATCAGCGGTGACCAGGAGGCCGAGTTCTCCTTCACCGGGGCCACCCGGGAGCTCGCGGGCCACGAGCACCTGCCGAAGCCGTATCTGGTGGTCGACATCGGCGGCGGCTCCACCGAGTTCGTCGTCGGCGACGACCGGGTGAGCGCCGCGCGTTCCGTGGACATCGGCTGTGTGCGGATGACCGAGCGGCACCTGGTGCGCGACGGTGTCCTGACCGACCCGCCGACCGCCGGGCAGGCCGAGGCCGTCCGGGCCGATATCGAGGCCGCCCTCGACCTCGCGGGCCGGAGCGTCCCGCTCACCGGGGCCGCCACCCTGGTCGGCCTGGCCGGTACGGTCACCACGGTCGCCGCGATCGCCCTGGGGCTGGAGGCGTACGACTCGTCGGCGATCCACCACTCCCGGATCTCCTTCGAGCAGGTCGAGGAGATCACCGCCCGGCTGCTCGGTTCGACCCACGCCGAGCGGGCCGCGATCGGCGCGATGCACCCGGGACGGGCCGACGTGATCGTCTCCGGCGCGCTGATCCTGCTCGCCGTGATGAAGCGGACCGGGGCCCGGGAGGTCGTGGTCAGCGAGCACGACATCCTCGACGGCATCGCCTGGTCGATCGCGTAGCTCCGCCGGTTCTGGCGGTTCGGCACACCCAGGCACCCCCCGGCACCCACCCCCGGCGCCCCCGGCAGCTCCGGCGGATTCGCCCCCGGCCCTTCGAACACACCGCTCACGCGTACCTTGGCCTGCACCTTTGAGCCCTGAAGGGCCGTCCGGGCGGTGGTTCGAAGGGGGAGGGACGACGAAGTTCGTGAACTTCTTCACAAGGAATTCGGTCCCCGGAAGGGCCGTTCGGCCCCTTGCGGGTGTCCGGGGTCGCTCGCGAGGGTGTTGCACCTCCGCGCCGATGCTTTCCGGGCCGGCTTTCACGGGGTGTTCCGGGGGAGTGGTTCACCCGGAAAAAAGGGCCAAGAGCCAGCTCACAGGCGGTTCATAACGTCTGCGGCCGGGTCGTGGTTCCCCTGTGGCGCCATGACCTCGGTCACGTGGGCGGCGCAGTGTAACAGAGGGGCGCTCATACCTTGTGAAGGGGCGCACTAACCCACCCGCGCGCAGGGGTGGATACTCGATGCCATGAGCACCACGGAGCGTCCCAGGATCCTCGTTGTAGGCGGTGGGTACGTAGGCCTGTACGCAGCTCGACGCATTCTCAAGAAGATGCGCTACGGCGAAGCGACCGTCACGGTCGTGGACCCGCGCTCGTACATGACCTACCAGCCCTTCCTTCCCGAAGCTGCTGCAGGCAGCATCTCTCCCCGGCATGTCGTCGTCCCGCTGCGGCGCGTCCTGCCGAAGGCCGAGGTGCTCACCGGTCGCGTCACCACCATTGATCAGGACCGCAAGGTCGCCACGGTCGCGCCGCTCGTCGGCGAGGCTTACGAGCTGCCCTTCGACTACCTGGTCATCGCGATGGGCGCGGTCTCCCGCACCTTCCCGATCCCCGGCCTCGCCGAGCAGGGCATCGGCATGAAGGGCATCGAGGAGGCCATCGGCCTGCGCAACCACGTCCTGGAGCAGCTGGACAAGGCCGACTCGACGACCGACGAGGAAGTCCGCCGCAAGGCGCTGACCTTCGTCTTCGTGGGCGGTGGCTTCGCCGGTGCCGAGACCATCGGCGAGGTCGAGGACATGGCCCGCGACGCGGCCAAGTACTACACCAACGTGAAGCGCGAGGACATGCGCTTCATCCTGGTCGACGCCGCCGACAAGATCCTTCCCGAGGTCGGCCCGAAGCTGGGTGCCTGGGGCCGTGAGCACCTGGAGTCCCGTGGCGTCGAGGTCTTCCTCTCGACCTCCATGGACTCCTGCGTCGACGGTCACGTCGTCCTGAAGAACGGTCTGGAGGTCGACTCCAACACGATCGTGTGGACGGCCGGTGTGAAGCCGAACCCGGCGCTGGCCCGCTTCGGCCTGCCGCTCGGCCCGCGCGGTCACGTGGACACCTCCGAGAAGCTCCAGGTGCAGGGCACCGACTACATCTGGGCCGCGGGCGACAACGCCCAGGTCCCGGACATGGTCGGCCGCCGCGCCGGCAACCCGAACGCCTGGTGCCCGCCCAACGCCCAGCACGCGCTGCGGCAGGCCAAGGTCCTCGGCGACAACGTGATCTCCGGTATGCGGGGCTTCCCGCAGAAGGAGTACAGCCACGCCAACAAGGGTGCGGTCGCCGGTCTGGGGCTGCACAAGGGCGTCGCGATGATCGTCATGGGCAAGATGAAGATCAAGTTCAAGGGACGCCTCGCCTGGTACATGCACCGTGGTTACCACGGTCTGGCGATGCCGACCTGGAACCGCAAGATCCGCATCTTCGCCGACTGGACGCTCGCGATGTTCCTCAAGCGCGAGGTCGTCTCGCTCGGCGCCATGGAGACGCCGCGCGAGGAGTTCTACGAGGCCGCCAAGCCGGCCCCGGCCCCGGCCGCCGCGAAGGCCGAGGGCGAGAAGGCCAAGGCCTCCTAGCCCGCCCGCGGGCCCACTCGCCCGTGTCCTGCCCGAAGGGGCCGTCCGCCATCCGTGGTGCGGACGGCCCCTTCGGGCATTTCCAGATGCGTGTAGCGGGCAGCCTTTTTTGCCGTTCCGTTGCGTAGTGGCGGGATGACCGTGGCGGCATGGACTGTTGAGGGGTACGGACCTCGCCGAGGCGCACAGGTGTCCGGCGTGGTTGCATGCACGTTCGACCAGGTTTGGGCACATTGGAACCACCATCACGGAGGTGTGCGCCATGGCAGACGCCGCATTGCGGCTGACCGCTCTTGCCGAGGAATTTCTGGGAGAGAAGCTGCCGGTCCGTATCCGGGCCTGGGACGGCAGCCGGTCGGGTCCGCCCGGCGCCCCCGAACTGGTGATCCGGCACCGTCGCGCGCTGCGCCGGCTGCTCTGGAAACCGGGCGAACTGGGCCTGGCCCGCGCCTGGGTGGCCGGTGACCTCGATGTCGAGGGCGATCTCTACGAGGCCCTGGACCTGCTGGGCTCACTGATCTGGGAGCGGGAGCCGGGCGCCGGGGGCGCCAGGCTTCTGGACCCGGTCCGCGACCCGAAGGTACGGGCCTTCGCCAGGGGACTGCTGCGCCTGGCCGGGCCCTGGACCCCGCCGCCCCCGCCGGCCGAGGAGGTGCGCCGCCGCACCGGCCCGCTCCACACCAAGGGCCGCGACAAGGCCGCCATCAGCCACCACTACGACGTCGGAAACGACTTCTACGCCCTGGTCCTCGGCCCCTCCATGGTCTACTCCTGCGCCTACTGGGAGGACGACGGCACCCTGGAGGACGCCCAGCGCGACAAGCTCGACCTGGTCTGCCGCAAGCTCGGGCTGAAGGAGGGCGACCGGCTGCTCGACGTCGGCTGCGGCTGGGGCTCCATGGCCATCCACGCCGCCCGCGAGTACGGCGCCCACGTCACCGGAGTCACCCTCTCCGTCGAGCAGGCCGCCTTCGCCAGGAAGCGCGTCGCGGAGGAGGGCCTGTCCGACCGCGTCGAGATCCGCGTCCAGGACTACCGGGACGTCAGGGACGGCCCGTACGACGCGATCTCGTCGATCGGCATGGCGGAGCACGTCGGCTCGGTCCGCTTCCGTGAGTACGCCGACGACCTCTACGCCCTCCTGAAGCCGGGCGGCCGTCTCCTCAACCACCAGATCGCCCGCCGCCCGGAGCCGGACGAGGGCACGTACCACGTGGACGCGTTCATCGACGCCTACGTCTTCCCGGACGGCGAACTGGCCCCGCTGGGCCGGACCGTGGGCACCCTCGAAGAAGCCGGGTTCGAGGCCCGGGACGTCGAGTCGCTCCGCGAGCACTACGCGCTGACCCTGCGCCGCTGGGTCGCCAACCTGGAGCGGCACTGGGACCGGGCGGTACGGATGACCTCGCCCGGCCGGGCGAGGGTCTGGCGCCTCTACATGGCCGCCTGCGTCCTCTCCTTCGAGCACAACAGGATCGGCGTCAACCAGATCCTCGCGGTGCGCCCGGCGGCGGGAGGGGACTCCGGGCTGCCGCTGCGGGCCCGCGCCTGGACGGCCCCCGCGAACGGCTGACCCTCCCTTCCGGCTGCCCCGCGACGCGAAGGGGGTGCGGTGACGCGAACGGGGGCCGGTGCGCGCAGCGTACGTACGACTGCGCGCACCGGCCCCCGGCCGTGTTCCGCGGAACCCCGCGGGCCCGCTACTCGGTCTTGATCGCCGTCAGCATGTTGAGCTTCGCGGCATTGCGGGCCGGCCAGAGCGCGGCCAGCACGCCCACCGCCGCCGCCAGCGCCAGGAAGATCCCGATCCGGCCCCACGGGAGGACCAGCACGTACCCCGGGATCTCCGAGGAGAGGGTCTGTCCGATCGCCCAGCCGAGGAACACCCCGAGCCCGATGCCGACCACCGCGCCGAAGAGCGAGATGACCACGGCCTCCAGCCGGATCATGCGCTTCACCCGGCGGCGGTCCAGGCCGATGGCCCGCAGCATGCCGATCTCCTGCTGGCGCTCGAAGACCGACATCGCCAGGGTGTTGACGACCCCGAGGACCGCGATGATCAGGGCCATCGCCAGCAGTCCGTACATGATGTTCATCGCGAGGTTGACCGAGCCGCCGAACATGTTGCGGATGTCCTGGCGGTCCATGATGCTCATCGCCGGGTTGTTGCCCAGCGCGTCGACCACGGCCTGCTCGTTGGCGTCGGTCGCGCCGCCGTCCGTCGTCAGCCAGATCTCGCGGATGTTGGCGAGGCTGCCGTGCTGGTCCGCGATGTCCGTCGGGACCAGGACCGGCGAGAGGAAGGTGTTCTCCTCGAAGACGGCGCCGACCTTCAGCTCACCGCTCTTGTCGTCCTCGAACTTCACCCGCAGGGTGTCGCCGGTCTTCCAGCCGTTGGACTTCGCGGTCTTGTCGGAGACGGCGATCTCACCCTTGCCGAGCGAGTCGAGCGAACCGGAGACGGTCGTCAGCGCGAAGACCTGCTGCACGTCGCCGGGGGTGACGGCGGAGGCGGACTGGTACTCACCCCTGACCTCGAAGCCGGTGGCCTGCTGCGGCGAGACCGCGGAGATCTTGCCGCTCTTCTCCAGCGCGGTGAGCGCCGACTCGTCGAGGGCGTGGCCGTTCGCCATCGTCACCATGTAGTCGGCCTTGATGTTGTCCGTCGTCGCCCGGTCGACCGCCTGGCCGAGGGTGACGCCGAGCACCGAGATGCCGGTGACCAGGGTGAGGCCGATCGCCAGCGCGGAGGCGGTGGTGCCGGTACGGCGCGGGTTGCGGACCGCGTTCTGCGCGGCCAGCTTCCCGGCGACCCCGAACACCTTGCGCAGCAGCGGGCGGACCAGGGCGATCACCGGCCGCGAGAGCAGCGGGATCAGCACGATGACGCCGATCAGCGTGAGGAAGGCGCCCACGGCGATGACGGTCCGTCCGGTCGAGCCGGACTTGGCCGCGCCGCCCACGATGGCCGCCGCGCCCAGCAGGGTGATCACCGAACCGATCGAGTTGCGCAGCACCAGGGACTTCACGGTGGCCGTCGCGTGGACGCTGTTCATCGCGGCGACCGGCGGGATCTTGGCGGCCCGGCGGGCGGGCAGCCAGGCGGCCAGCAGGGTGACCACGACACCGACGGCGAAGGAGGCGCCGACCGCGGTGGGCGAGACGACCAGCGGACCGGCCGGGACCTTGGCGCCGAAGGCACCCATCGCGGAGCGCAGCGCGACCGCGAGGCCGAGTCCGAGGACGAAGCCGATGACCGAGGCGATCAGGCCGACGAAGGCCGCTTCGAGCAGCACCGAGCGCTTGACCTGGCGGCGGGAGGCGCCGACGGCGCGCATCAGGGCCAGTTCCTTCGTGCGCTGGGCGACCAGCATCGTGAAGGTGTTGGCGATGAGGAAGACGCCGACGAACAGGGCGATGCCCGCGAAGGCCAGCAGCATCGTGTTGAGGCCGCTGAGGCCCTCGGTGATGTCCTTGGCCTGCTCGTCCGCCAGCGCCTTGCCGGTCTTGGCCTCGGCGTCCTTGGGAAGCAGCGGCTTCACCTCGGCGAGCAGCTTGTCGGCGGAGGCGCCGGGGGCCGCCGAGACGGTGGCCTCGCGGAACACGCCGGGCCGCAGGTAGAGCTTCTGGGCGACCTCGGTGTCGAAGAGCACCAGGCTGCCGCCCGCGTTGACGGCGCCGTCCTCGGTGGTGAAGACGCCGGAGAGGGTGTACTCCTTCACCGGCCCGTTGGTGGCGACCCGGACCCGGTCACCGACGCGGTACTCGCCCTTCCGGGCGGTCTCCTCGTCGAGCGCGATCCGGTCGGCCGCGGTCGGCCCGTCACCGTCGCTGAAGGTGTACGCGGCGTCCTTGCCGTCCTTGCCGGGGAAGTAGTTCGCCCCGGTGTTCGACCAGCCGTTGCCGATCAGCTTGCCTTCGGGGTCGGCGACCCCGGCGAAGCCGGAGACCCGGCCGGTGGCGGTGCCGACGCCGTCCAGGCCCTGGATCTTCTCCAGGGTGGCGGTGGTGATGCCGGGGGTCTTCTCGTCGGTCTGGTCGGCATAGGTGGTGACGGCGACGGCGACGTTGTCGTAGCTCTTCGCCGACTGGTTGCGCAGGGCGTTGCCGAGGGTGTCGGTGAAGACCAGGGTGCCGGAGACGAAGGCCACGCCGAGCATCACGGCGAGGACGGTCATCAGCAGCCTGGCCTTGTGCGCGAGCACATTGCGCAGGGCGGTACGGAACATGTCTGTCAGTCCTGGGATCGGGAGGAAGTCCTGGGGTCGCGGGGAAGGGCGGACCTCAGCTGGTGCGGCCCTTGGCGTCGAACGCCTTCATCCGGTCCAGGACCCCGTCCGCGGTGGGGTGCATCATCTGGTCGACGATCCGGCCGTCCGCGAGGAAGATGACCCGGTCCGCGTAGGAGGCGGCGGCGGGGTCGTGGGTCACCATCACCACGGTCTGGCCCATCTCGCGCACCGAGTTGCGCAGGAAGCCCAGGACCTCGGCGCCGGAGCGGGAGTCCAGGTTCCCGGTCGGTTCGTCACCGAAGATGATCTCCGGCCGCGAGGCCAGGGCACGGGCCACCGCGACGCGCTGCTGCTGGCCGCCGGAGAGCTCCGTGGGCCGGTGGGTCAGCCGGTCGGAGAGCCCCACCATGTCGATGACCTGGCGCACCCACTCGGCGTCGGGCTTGCGGCCCGCGATGTCCATGGGGAGGGTGATGTTCTCGTACGCGGTCAGCGTCGGCAGCAGGTTGAACGCCTGGAAGATGAAGCCGATCTTGTCCCGGCGGAGCTGGGTGAGCTGCTTGTCCTTGAGCGCGCCGAGCTCCGTGTCGCCGATCCGCACCGAGCCGCTGCTGAAGCTGTCGAGACCGGCCACGCAGTGCATCAGCGTGGACTTGCCGGAGCCGGACGGGCCCATGATCGCGGTGAACTCGCCGCGCGGGAAGTCCACGGTGACGTGGTCCAGGGCCGTGACCCTGGTCTCGCCCTCCCCGTAGACCTTCGACAGGTCCGTGGCGCGTGCGGCCACCGTGGTGACGCTGGGTGCGGTGGAAAGGGTGGTCACGGGACTCTCCTGATTCGGGCTCCGGCCGAGCCTCGTCCGCATGTGTTCGGACGTGTTCGGGGACTGTTCGGTACCCCTCAATCCTCCTGGCCGTCACGGAGCCGATCGTCAGTCCGCATGCCCGTTCCTCGGGTCGTCTTGAGTCGCATAGGCGGCGCCGGGTGTCATCCTGCGGTATGACACCGTCCCCGAGGCGTGTCACTCGGGAGGGCTACTGCGCGGCGGGGTGGACGGGGCCCTTACCCGGTCGGGCGGCGCGCACGTGGCGAGAGCAGGCGCACGCCCGGCGGCTGCGCCGTCCAGGTGCGGCGACTTTACGTCAATTCGGAGAGCCCGCCGCCGTGTCCCATACCCTGGCCGGGCATGTGACGATGCCCTTTTCGGAGTGCTGACGACTCCTCAAACGGTCAATAAAATAAGACAACATCGCCCGAGAGATCCGCTGTTCGGGGGAGGTACCCCGATAGGGTCATGTGCCAACGCGGAGCCGCGCGCCAGCCTGGATGGTGGAATGCAGACACGGCGAGCTTAAACCTCGCTGCCCCTCGGGGGCGTACCGGTTCGAGTCCGGTTCCAGGCACCACTTCTCACCGGGCGGCCGGGCCGGCCGCCGCTTCTGCCACCCCTGTTCGGTTCCGCGTTCCCGTCTGTCGGTTCGCCCGTCCCGTCGACTCCATCCCGTGCGACTTTTGTTCGAGTGTGAACACGCCGTACCGGTTGGTCGGAACGTTACTGGACTGCGGGCCCGAGGGTAAGGGGCGATCCGGAATTCCGGGCGCGGGGAAGTGGGTGCGGCAGAGCTGCGACATCTATAAATTGCAAAATTATGCAATTAACTACATGCTTTGTTTTGAAGTGTCCGCCGCTGGCTGCGGGCGCGTCCGTGCCGAGCCGTGCCCCGGGGAGCTCCGGGGGTGAAGGGGGTCCGTGGTCGTGCCGGTTCCGGGAAGCCCAGGTCGTGACGGAGTACGTACTCCTCCTCTTTCCGCACTGCTCGCAGCGCGGGTGCGCGCACTGCTGCCCCGCCGCTCCGACATCGAGGCCATGCGCCGCGACCCGCGCCGCGATCTGCTGGCCGGGCTCACCGTCGCCATCGTGGCGCTGCCGCTCGCCCTCGGCTTCGGGGTCTCCTCCGGGCTCGGCGCCGAGGCGGGGCTCGCCACCGCGGTGGTGGCCGGTGCGCTGGCCGCGCTGTTCGGCGGCTCCAACCTCCAGGTCTCCGGACCGACCGGGGCGATGACGGTCGTGCTCGTACCGATCGTCGCCGAGTACGGGCCCGGCGGCGTGCTGACCGTGGGACTGATGGCGGGGGTCCTGCTGATCGGGCTGGCCCTGCTGCGGGCGGGCCGGTACATGCGGTACGTGCCGGCGCCGGTGGTCGAGGGCTTCACCCTGGGCATCGCCTGTGTCATCGCGCTCCAGCAGGTCCCGAGCGCGCTCGGCGTGCCCAAGCCCGAGGGCGAGAAGGTGCTGGTGGTGGCCTGGCGGGCGGCCGGGGAGTTCGCGACGGCGCCGAACTGGACCGCCGCGGGCCTCGCGGCCGGGGTGGCCGCCGTGATGCTGCTGGGCGCCCGGCTGCGGCCCACCGTCCCGTTCTCGATCGTCGCGGTGATCGCCGCGACCGTGGTCGTCGAGGTGTTCCGGCCGTCCGGGGCGCGGCCGATCGGCGCTCTCCCGTCCGGGCTGCCCGTCCCCTCGCTGGACTTCCTGGACACGGCGGCGCTGGGCACGCTGCTGGCGCCCGCCGTCGCGGTGGCCGCGCTCGCGGCGCTGGAGTCGCTGCTGTCGGCCACCGTCGCCGACGGGATGACGGTCGGCCAGCAGCACGACCCGGACCGGGAGCTGTTCGGCCAGGGCGTCGCGAACCTGGCCGCCCCGTTGTTCGGCGGCGTCCCGGCGACCGCCGCCATCGCCCGTACCGCGGTCAACGTCCGTACGGGGGCGAGCTCGCGGCTGGCCGCGCTCACCCACGCCGCCGTCCTCGCCGCCATCGTCTTCGCGGCGGCCCCGCTCGTCTCCCGCATCCCGCTCGCCGCGCTGGCGGGCGTCCTGGTGGCCACCGCGATCCGCATGGTCGAGGTCGGCTCGCTGCGGGCGATGGCCCGCGCCACCCGGTCGGACGCCGCGGTCCTCGTCCTGACGGCCGTCGCCACGCTCGTCCTCGACCTGGTCCAGGCGGTGATCATCGGTCTGGTGGTGGCCGGGGCGCTGGCCCTGCGGGCGGTGGCCGGTCAGGCCCGGATGGACCGGGTGGAGCTGCGCCCCGAACTGCTCGGCGACCACAGCGAGGAGGAGCACGCGCTGCTGGCCGAGCACATCGTCGCCTACCGGATCGACGGGCCGCTCTTCTTCGCCGGGGCCCACCGCTTCCTGCTCGGACTCTCCGAGGTCGCCGACGTCCGGGTGGTCGTCCTGCGGATGTCGCGGATCACGACCGTGGACGCCACCGGCGCCCTGGTGCTCAAGGACGCCGTGCAGAAGCTCAACCGGCGCGGCATCGCCGTACTGGCCTCCGGGATCAGGCCCGGCCAGCGCCGCGCGCTGGAGGCCGTCGGCGCGCTGGAACTGCTGCGGCCGGACGGGCGGGACTACGACACCACCCCGCAGGCCATCGCGGCCGCCCGCGCCCGGCTGCACCGCGCCGGGCCGGTCCCGGGGGAGGTGTCCGGGGCGTGACGGAACGCTTCGGCGCCCTGCCACTGCGCCATGTCCTGACCCTGCCCATGAGGGGCGCCGCCGTCCGCACGGCGCGTGAGACCACCGAGCGGGTGCTGGCCGAGTGGGGCATCGGGCCGCACCATCCCAGCGTCGGCCCGGCCCTGCTGATCCTCAGCGAGCTGGTCGCCAACAGCGTCCGGCACGCGGCCGTGGCCTCCGCGGACGTGACCGTGTTCTACGCGGCGGGCCCGGACACCTTCGTCTTCGGCGTCCACGACAGCCACCCGTACCGGCCCGCCCTGACCGCCCCGGCACCCGGCAGCGGCCTCGCCGCGGTCGCCGAACTCACGCACGGCCTCGGGGGCACCGCCGTGGTGCGCGGCGACGCGGAAGGGCCCGGGAAGAGCATCTGGGTCACCGTCCCGCTGCGCGACGCGTAGCGGGGCTCTCACGGGGGATGTTCTTCCTGGCTAAAGTTGGCAATTCACGAGGTCGGCATGGTGGGGCAGGCGCGCGAGGATGGCCCCATGGCGAAAAATTTTGGGTGGACGCGATGCACGGGACACGCACGGCCGCGACGGGCCGACCGGCCGGCCGGGGGCACGAGGCCGCTTCGATGAGCGCGCCGCTGTACCAACTGAAGGCGGAGTTCTTCAAGACCCTCGGCCACCCCGTACGCATCCGGGTGCTGGAGCTCCTGAGCGAGCGGGAGCACGCGGTCTCCGAGATGCTGTCCGAGATCGGCGTCGAGCCCGCCCACCTCTCCCAGCAGCTGGCCGTCCTGCGCAGGGCGAACCTGGTGGTCACCCGGCGGGAGGGCTCGGGGGTGTACTACTCCCTGGCCAACCCCCAGGTGGCGGAGTTGCTGAAGGTCGCCCGGACGATCCTGTCCGGCGTCCTCGCGGGCCAGGCGGAGCTGCTGGCGGACCTGCGCGCGACGGAGTAGCGCGCAGGCCGTGAGCGGAGTGGTGCGAGGGCCGGGGCGGAGCGCTCCCCGCCCGGCACTCCCGGGCCCACCGGCGGGAGACCGGCTCCGGGCGGCCAGGAGGACCGCCGCCGCTGTCCGCCGCCGCCGTCCGCCGCACGGCGTCCCGGGGCCTGGCGTCCCGGGGCCTGGCGTCCCGCGGGTGATGGGTGGCGTCAGCCTGGCGGGTACGCAAAGATCCTCCCCAAGCACTAGCCTGATTCTTTTGCCTACCCATTACTCTTGTGGGAAGGCCACGCTGGGTGGCCATGGAGGAGTGAGATGAGGAGCAGCAACCCGGTCTTCTCGCGACGGGGCTTCAGCCGCGACAACGGATACGCGGGCTTCAACACGGCGCCGCAGGCCGGGGCCCCCGCAACGGGCGCCAACCCGTACGCGCAGGGCACCGCCGCGAACCCGTACGCCACCAACCCCTACGCCCAGCCGGACGTCCAGCACGGCGCCCCGCAGGCACCGGCGCGCACCGGCGCCATGACGATCGACGACGTCGTCACGCGCACGGCCATCACGCTGGGCACCGTGGTGCTCGGCGCCGCGGCCGCCTGGTGGCTGCTGCCGGTCGACGAGGCGAACCTCGGCAAGTCGTACGGCATCGCGATCGGCGCCGCCCTGGTGGCGTTCGTCCTGTCGCTCGTCCAGTCCTTCAAGCGCAGGCCCGTTCCGGCGCTGATCGTCTCGTACGCGGCCTTCGAGGGCGTCTTCCTCGGGGTGATCTCCAGCGCGGTCAGCACCTACATCGGACCGGGCGTCGTGATGCAGGCGGTGATGGGCACCATGTGTGTCTTCGCCGGTGTCCTCGTCGCGTACAAGATGCGCTGGATCCGTGTCACCCGCCGGTTCTACGGCTTCGTGATGGCCGCGGCCATGGGCTTCATGCTCCTGATGATGGTGAACCTGCTGTTCGCCGTCTTCGGCGGCGGTGACGGCCTGGGCTTCCGCAGCGGTGGCCTCGGCATCCTCTTCGGTGTCATCGGCATCATCCTCGGTGCCTGCTTCCTGGCCCTGGACTTCAAGCAGGTCGAGGACGGCATCGCCTTCGGCGCGCCCCGCGAGGAGTCCTGGCTGGCCGCCTTCGGCCTCACCATGACGCTGGTGTGGATCTACCTGGAGATGCTGCGTCTGTTCTCCATCCTCAGCGGCGACGACTGATCCGTCGTCCCGCCCCGTACGACGGGAACGGCCCGCAGGCACACCGCCTGCGGGCCGTTCCCGCGTTCCGGGGCCGGTTGCCGGGCGGGTGCGCTGGCCAGGGTCCGGGCGGGGCGCGTAGGGTCGCCGGGTGCTCGATACGACCCCGCTGATCATCGCCGTCGACCGGTTCGCCGACCGGCTGCGTTCCGCCCCGCAGAGCCGCTTGCAGCGCGGCGCCGCCGCCGAGGGCCTGGCCGCGGCCCGGGAGCTGGCGCGGCGCGCCCAGCGGATCGAGGCGCCGGACCGGGAGCCGTACGTGCTGCCGGACGCCGGGCTCTTCACGGTCGGCGACCAGCTCGCCGTGGCCGGGCGGGATCTGGCCCTGGCACTGGAAACGGCCCCGTCGGCGGAGCTTGACGAGGCCGTGCACTGGGTGAACGAGGCCGCCGCGCGCGCGTTCGCGTAGCGGCGGGAAAGGAGCGTGGGGGCGCTCCGTCAGAACGAGGCGATGACCCGGTCGGCGAGGATGTAGACGTTCTCCGTGCCGCAGGAGAACGTCAGGGCGTACGCGCCGGAGACGCCGGAGCCGCCCAGCAGCACCGGGTGCTCACCGGCGCGCAGCGAGTCGGCCAGCCGCTCGGCCGTCTCGCGGTGACCGGGGGTCATACAGAGCGTGGTGCCGTCGGCGAAGACGTAGACATCGAGCGTGCCGAGCGGGCCGGGGCGCACATCGGCGAGTTCCGTACGGTTCTCGGCCAGCTCCTCCAGCCGGCGCACGGTGCGCTCGTGGTCCGTGACGACCGGGGTCCGCACCGGTACGAAGTCGGGGTGCGAGGGGTGGCGGCGGCGGGCGGCGGCCAGCTCCGGGGAGTCCTCGGCGACCTCCGCCGCACCGGGCAGCTCGGACAGCTCGGAGAAGTCCGACACCTCGGCCAGCTCCGCCAGCTCGTCGAGGGCCTCGGCGGTGTCGGCGTCGAGCGGGTCGAAGCCCACGAGGTCGGCCTGGCGGGGCAGGAAGAACGCGGCGTCCTCGCCCGCTCCGGCCAGCCCGCCCAGGAGGGAGGGGGCGTCGGTGGCGTCGCGTGCCTCCTGGGTGGCCCAGAAGGCACGGGCCTCGGCCAGCTCGCGCTCCCGCTCCTCGGCCAGCGCCTCGGCGACGGCCGCACGTATCTCGGCGACGGGAGTGGCGTGACAGCCGCGGTTCTGCGCGGGCACGGTGGCACCGTGCGTACGCGCCTCCTCGGCCAGTTCCGCACGGAGGGACTTCACCTGCCTCCGCAGTCCGTGAGCGGCATGCAGAGCGGCGGCGCCCACGGCCGTGGCGGCGGCGGTGGTCAGCAACAGGGCAAGAGACATGGCGCTCACTGACATACTCCCGGTTTCAATCGATCCCCGACGTTCCTACCCCAGCTTGTGCCCTGGCCGCGCCCCCTGTCAGTGCATTACGTCACGAATTGGACAGGTCTTTCGGCCTGGGGTTTAACCCTGTTCTACCTGTGACCTGGGCATATGCCACTCCCCCAGGAGGAAGGTCACATCCTGGGGGAGATTCGGTCACGTTCGGAACTCGGCTGGATCGGTCCGGACCGGACGGGATTCGGTCAGCGCACCGGCCGGGACGGGATCAGCTGAGCCGCTCGATGACCATCGCCATGCCCTGGCCGCCGCCCACGCACATGGTCTCCAGGCCGAACTGCTTGTCGTGGAACTGGAGGCTGTTGATCAGCGTGGTGGTGATCCGGGCGCCGGTCATGCCGAAGGGGTGGCCGACGGCGATGGCGCCGCCGTTGACGTTGACCTTCTCCAGCGGCAGGCCGAGGTCGCGGTAGGAGGGGATCACCTGGGCGGCGAACGCCTCGTTGATCTCGGCCAGGTCGATGTCGTCGATGGTCAGCCCGGCCCGCTTCAGCGCCTGCTTGCTGGCCTCGACCGGCCCGTAGCCCATGATCTCGGGGGAGAGGCCGCTGACGCCGGTCGAGACGATCCGGGCCAGCGGGGTCAGGCCCAGCTCACGGGCCTTGGTGTCGGACATGATCACGAGCGCGGCGGCGCCGTCGTTGAGCGGGCAGCAGTTGCCCGCGGTGATCAGGCCGTCCGGGCGGAACACCGGCTTCAGGCCCTGCACGCCCTCCATCGTGACGCCCGCGCGCGGACCGTCGTCCTTCGAGACGACCGTCCCGTCCGGAGTGGTCACCGGGGTGATCTCGCGCTCCCAGAAGCCCTTCTTCAGGGCCTCCTCGGCGAGGTTCTGCGAGCGGACGCCGAACTCGTCCATGTCCTGGCGGGTGACGCCCTTGAGCCGGGCCAGGTTCTCCGCGGTCTGCCCCATCGCGATGTACGCGTCCGGCACCAGGCCTTCCTCGCGCGGGTCGTGCCAGCCCTCGCCGCCCTGCTCCGCGCGGGCCGCGGTGCGGGCCTCGGCGTCGGCGAACAGCGGGTTGTGCGTGTCCGGCAGGCTGTCGGAGTTGCCCTTGGTGAAGCGGGACACCATCTCGACCCCGGCCGAGAGGAAGACGTCGCCCTCACCGGCCTTGATGGCGTGCAGTGCCATCCGGCTGGTCTGGAGCGAGGACGAGCAGTAGCGGGTGATCGTGCAGCCGGGGAGGTGGTCCATCCCCATCCGCACCGCGATGATGCGGCCCAGGTTGTTGCCCTGCTCGCCGCCGGGAAGGCCGCAGCCGAGCATCAGGTCGTCGATGTCCCTCGGGTCCAGCCCGGGGACCTTGGCCAGCGCGGCCTGGATGATCGTGGCGGTCAGGTCGTCCGCACGCAGATCCTTCAGCGAGCCCTTGAAGGCCCGGCCGATCGGGGAACGGGCGGCAGAGACGATCACGGCTTCGGGCATCACGCGGCTCCATGAGGGCTGGAAGGCGGGTTCTGGCAGGTGCTGCTGATGTGCTGCGGCAGGTACTGAAAGGGAAGTTACCCGTACGTACCGCGCGGGTCACCGGGGAGCGCGTGTGACGCCGACCTCTTTTCTAAGCGCTCGCTCAGTCGATCATCCGGCCGGGAGGTTGCGCGTGTCCCCGTGCGTCCCGTCATCGGTCTCCCCCGGCCGCTTCCTCCGCATCCCGCCATCGGTCTCCCCGGGCCGCTCCCTCCGCGTCCCGCTGTCCGGCATCGGGGGCGCGCCCGCCCCCGCCTCCGGCGCCGGGCCGGGATGCGGGTGCGGGTGCGGGGCGGGCTCCGTGGTGGCGGGCAGACGCCGCCGCCTGCGGTGCTTGAGCAACGCCCAGGGCGCCCGCGCCCCCGTGACCTCCGTGCCGGCCTCCCGGGCCGCCTGGGAAGCGGCCTTGGCCACCGGCAGCATGTCCTCGCGCCGTGCGCCGTCCAGCCGGTCGGACTCCGGCCACAGGCCCAGCACCGCGCAGAGCGTCGGCAGCAGGGCCATCGCCGCCGTGGCGTACCCCTCCGCCGACGGGTGGTAGTTGTCCGGGCCGAACAGCTCCCGCGGATTGGCCTCGAACTCCGGCCCGAGCAGATCGCCCAGCGACACCGTGCGTCCGCCCTGCTCCACCGAGCCGATCGTCTGCGCCGCGGCCAGTTGCCGGCTCGCCCGCCGGGCCAGCCAGCGCAGCGGCTGGTAGACCGGCTCGATCGTGCCCAGGTCGGGGCAGGTGCCGACGACCACCTCCGCCCCCGCCGTCCGCAGCCTGCGCACGGCGGTGGTCAGGCAGCGCACCGACTGGGTGGCGGGGATGCGGTGCGTCACGTCGTTCGCGCCGATCATGATCACGCAGACATCCGGAACCCCGGCGGCCTCGGAGAGAAGCAGCGAGACCTGCCGTTCCAGATCGTCCGACCGGGCCCCCGGCTGACCCACGTTGCGCAGGTCCACCGGCCGCTCGGACACCGCCGCGAGCCCCGAGGCGAGCAGCGCACCCGGGGTCTGCCCGGCCCGGCGCACCCCCTGCCCGACCGCCGTCGAGTCACCCAGCAACCCCAGCCGCAGGGGCTCCGCGGGCCCGGCGAACGCCACCCCGTACCGCCCGTCCGCGCTCGGCGGGACCGGTGCGATCCCGCCGCCCACCTGCCGCTTCGCCAGGTGGACCTCCGCCAGCAGTACGCCGACGGCCGCGGCGCCGAGCAGTCCGATGCTGCCTCCGCCGTAGGCCGCGCCCGCCGCGATCCGCCGTGCCACTCGCGCTCTTGACACAGTCCGGTCCACCTCCTCGTCGCCGTACCCCGTACATACAGCTAACTGCCCCGCGCGGACCGTTCCTCAATCGCCCGCCCGATCGCTTCGCCCGATCTCCCGCCCGTACGCATACGCTTGCCGGACCATTACGGAGACCCCGGAGTAGACGGTGCAATTCCACGATTCGATGATCAGTCTCGTCGGCAACACCCCGCTGGTGCGGCTGCGCAGTGTCACGGCCGGTATCCAGGCGACAGTCCTGGCCAAGGTCGAGTACTTCAACCCTGGAGGCTCGGTCAAGGACCGGATCGCCCTGCGCATGATCGAGGCCGCCGAGCAGAGCGGCGAGCTGAAGCCGGGCGGCACCATCGTCGAGCCGACCAGTGGCAACACTGGCGTCGGCCTGGCGATCGTCGCCCAGCAGAAGGGCTACAAGTGCATCTTCGTCTGCCCGGACAAGGTGTCCACGGACAAGATCAACGTGCTGCGCGCCTACGGCGCCGAGGTCGTCGTCTGCCCGACGGCCGTCGACCCCGAGCACCCCGACTCCTACTACAACGTCTCCGACCGGCTGGTCCGCGAGACGCCCGGAGCCTGGAAGCCTGACCAGTACTCCAACCCCAACAACCCGCGTTCCCACTACGAGACCACCGGTCCCGAGCTGTGGGAGCAGACGGAGGGGAAGATCACCCACTTCGTCGCGGGCGTCGGTACCGGCGGCACGATCAGCGGGACCGGCCGCTACCTGAAGGAGGTCAGCGACGGTGCGGTGAAGGTGGTCGGCGCGGACCCGGAGGGCTCGGTCTACTCCGGCGGCTCCGGGCGGCCGTACCTCGTCGAGGGCGTCGGCGAGGACTTCTGGCCGAGCGCCTACGACCGTACGGTGACGGACGAGATCGTCGCCGTGTCCGACAAGGACTCCTTCCAGATGACCCGCCGCCTCGCCAAGGAGGAGGGCCTGCTGGTCGGGGGCTCCTGCGGGATGGCGGTGGTCGGCGCGCTGGAGGTCGCCAAGCGGCTCGGCCCGGACGACGTGGTCGTCGTCCTGCTGCCGGACAGCGGTCGCGGGTACCTCAGCAAGATTTTCAACGACGAATGGATGGCGGACTACGGGTTCCTGGAGGACTCCGGTCCGTCGGCCCGGGTCGGGGACGTGCTCGACCACAAGGAGGGCCCGATTCCCACGCTCGTCCACATGCACCCCGAGGAGACCGTCGGCGAGGCGATCGACGTGCTGCGCGAGTACGGCGTCTCCCAGATGCCGATCGTGAAGCCGGGGGCCGGACACCCGGACGTGATGGCCGCGGAGGTCGTCGGTTCGGTGGTGGAGCGGGAACTGCTGAACGCGCTGTTCGCCCAGCGCGCCGCGCTCTCCGACCCGCTGGAGAAGCACATGTCGCCGCCGCTGCCGCAGGTCGGCTCCGGCGAACCGGTCGAGGACCTGATGGCGGCGCTCGGTGGCGCGGACGCGGCGGACGCGGCGATCGTGCTGGTGGAGGGCAAGCCGAAGGGCGTGGTCAGCCGCCAGGACCTGCTGGCCTTCCTCGCGAAGGAAGCGACGACCGGCAAGGCGTGAGAGGACCCCCAGGGCCCTCCTTCGCGAAATCGGTACGCGCGCGACACGTGCGCGCAGCACCGGCTTAACACGGGTCAGGCAGATTGGCGGGTGCTGGCGGGGAAGCCCGCCGGCACCCGGAACGGCGACACGGACTACGGAGCGGCTCCCGGACCTCCACCGTCGCCAGGACGCGGTACCGGCCCTGGCCGGGCCGCGTGCGTTGCGGGGACCGCCGTCGTCCCGCCCCCTGGGCTTCCCGGGGGTGCGGCGGTCCCCGCGTCGGTTCCCCGGTCCCGGGCCCGCGGCCGTGGTCCTTGGGCCCGGCTCCCGGTCCGTGGCCCCGGTGCTCAGTCCTCCCAGCCGGAGTCCGCGCGGCGCGCGGGGCCCGGGTGGCTGCGGAGCGCGTGCACCGCGTTGACCGCGAAGATCCCGAGCCAGGCGACGATCAGGCCCCCGGTGCGGGCGGTCGAGGCGCCGATGGCCGACAGCGGGACGGCCAGGACCAGCGAGACGATCCCGAAGCCGTACCGTTCGCCGAATCCCGTCAGGGGGCGCGGATGGCGTTCCTGGCGGGCGACGCCCACCCGCTGCTCGGCGAGATGGCGCCGTACGCGGCGGTCGAGCGTCCGGTCCATCCGCTGGTCGACCTTCTCCAGGAAGGACTCCACGAGCGCGGGCTCGTACTCCGGCCCCAGCTCTTTACGGGCTTGCAGGGCGGCGTCGAGCTCGCTCCTGAGCTCGGGGTCTCCGGATGTCATGCCCCTCACGCTAGGAGCCGACGGCCCCGCGCGCAGTGGGGCTGTCCCCCCTCTTTCCCGGGGGGAATGCCTCACGGGAAAGAGGCGGCCGGGGAGACGGCCACGGCCCGGACGGAGAAGACCCCCGGGCGGCCCCGCGCCGCGGGCCTTCACACGGCGGTGGCGTTCCTGGCCCTCGGCCGTCGAGGTGGTCGAGGTGCTGGAGGGCGGTTCCTGAGCGGCGGTCGGCCCGCTGGGCTCCGGCACCCCGGCTGCATATGGACATGCAGATGCCATCCTGACTGAATGGATGTGTCGGCGCCGGATCATCCGGATCATGGTGCGCCGGATCGACCGAGGGGACAGCATGAGCGGGAGCGGCCCGGCCGCGCGGTTGCAGCGGCTCTTCGAGGGGCACCGGCTCACCCCCACCCAGCGCCGTATCGCGCACTCGATGGTGCGCAGGGCGGGGGACGTGCCGTTCCTGTCCAGCGTGGAGCTGGCCGAGCTCGCCGGGGTCAGCCAGCCGTCCGTCACCCGGTTCGCCGTGGCGCTCGGCTTCGACGGCTACCCGGCGCTCCGCAAGCACCTGCGGGAGCTCGCCCCCGCCGGAGCCGGGCCGGGCGAGGGGGACGACGCGCCCAACGAGTACCAGCAGGCGGTGCTCGGAGAGATGGAGAACCTCCGGCACCTGGCCGAACTGCTCGCCGACCCGGGGCCCATCGAGCACGCGGGCAGGCTGCTGGCGGCCTCGCGCCCGCTGCCGGTGCTCGGGCTGCGGGCCGCCTCCTCGCAGGCGCGCGGCTTCGGGTACTTCGCGGCCAAGGTCCACCCCGACGTCCGGGTGCTCGACGAGGGCGGCAGCATGCTCCAGGACCGGATCGACGCGGCCCGGCGCGCGGGTGCCACCGCCCTGATCTGCTTCGCGCTGCCCCGGCACCCGAAGGAGGTCGTGGACGCCCTCGCGTACGCCCGTGAGCAGGGGCTGACTGTCGTCTCGGTCGCGGACTCCGCTTTCGCGCCCGTCGCCGGGCACAGCGATCTGCTGATCCCCGCCGCCGTCGGCACCGGGCTCGCCTTCGACACCGCGTGCGCCCCCATGCTGCTGGGGCGGGTCCTGCTGGAGGCGATGTGCGACGCCCTGCCCGGCGCACAGGCCCGGCTGGAGGAGTTCGACGCCCGAGCGGCGGCGCGGGGACTGTTCGTCGAGTAGGCCGCCGGGACCGGCGGTGCCCCCGGGTGCAGGGGCCTGCGACGGGCCGGGAGAATCGGGTCATGCTGGAACTGCTGCCGGGGATCGGTGCGGAGCTGCCGGGCGGGGTGGGAACGCTCCGGTTCGGAGCGGGGCCCGAGGAGGCCCGGACCCTGCTGGAGGCCGCCGCGGCCCGGACGTACTGGGGGTTGCAGTGCAGCGCGCTGACGCTCCCGGAGTACGCCGAACTGCGCCATGCCCATGACGCCTGGTTCTCCGGCTATCTCCACCAGCCGGGCTGGAACGTCGTCGCCGAGTTCGACGGGGTGCAGGTGACCCTGGACGGCGGGGGCCCGGACGCCGCGGACCGGCTCGCACGGATCAGGATCACCCGGACACGGCAGGCGCCCGGCGCGGAGGGCACGGGGGTGGTGTGGGACGGCGTCGACCTGTTCGGACACCCCTGCGAGGAGATCCTCGCCGTGCTCCCGGAGCCGGTCCGGCCACCGGAGGCGCGGGGGTGGGCGGCCGTGCCGCGGCTCTCGCTCTGCCTGGGCGGGGAGAACGTCCCCGCCGGTGAGCCGTGGCGAGACCTCGCCCTCGCGGGGGACGGGCACGCGGGCTGGTCGCGCTGCTGCGCGGGCCGGTTCGGCTGCGCCGCGGGCGGCAACGGCCTGGTCGGGCTCATGTTCTGACGGCCGTACCGCCACGGTCCGGGGCGCCGCGCCCGGTGGGGCGCGGCGCGCACGCGGGGATCCGCTGCGGCCCGGTCGGCCGTACGCCGTTACGGCCGGGGCGGCTGCGGGGGCAGATGGCGGGGGGAGGGCGCCGAAGGTGTGGTGGGCGGCGGGTAGGCGACGTGGTGCGCCGGGGCGTCGATCAGCGCGCCGATCCGGGCAGCCGCGCGGCGGCCCTCGGCGCGGAGGCGGTCGATGTCGATCCGGTCCTCCGCGAACAGGGTGAGCACGGCCGAGTCGCCCGCCGCGTACGCCGCCAGACAGCCGGACTCGCCGCGCACGAGGAACTCGCCGAAGCCGCCCCGGTCGGCCGCTTCCGTCATCCGGACCGCGACGCCGAGGGCGCTCGCGGTCAGCGCGGCGACGGTGTCGGGCTCTATCTCGGGGGCGTCATGGGCCAGTACGAGACCATCGGTACCGGCGACCAGAGAACCGGACACCAGCGGTAATCCGGTACGTAATCGGCGGAGTTCGGCCAGCACGTCACGCGGCCCGGACTCGGGCGCCGGTGGCTGCTTCGTCCCGGCGCGCAGTCTGAGTGCTCGGATCACAGGAGCCTCCCATGGGGTTCGAACCGGTCCGCGAAGGGCACCCGAGACAGGCGGACACCCGCCCCGGACCGGGATTCGGTGTGACCATGAGGCTACGCATCGTGCATCCTCCGGGTGAGGATCCGGGCAAATTCCACCGGCACATGCACCGGGGCACAGGTGTGCGTGGAGGGCGCGCGGTGGGGGCTGCGGGGCGATCCGTGCGCGGGGCGGAAGTGTGCGCCGCCCGTGTGTGACGGCGCGCGACTGTTGACTACAACTATTCAGGCCCCCAGGATGTGAATGGAGAGTTTACAGTCGCGAGGAGGCATCGCCATGTCAGGACCCCGCCCCGTACGGGCACCGCGCGGTACGGAACTGAGCGCCCTGGGGTGGCAGCAGGAGGCCGCCCTGCGCATGCTCCAGAACAACCTGGACCCCGAGGTCGCCGAGCACCCCGACCAGCTCGTCGTCTACGGCGGCACCGGGAAGGCGGCCCGCGACTGGCGCTCCTTCGACGCGATGGTGCGCACGCTGCGGACGCTCAAGCAGGACGAGACGATGCTCGTCCAGTCCGGCCGCCCGGTCGGCGTCATGCAGACCCACGAGTGGGCGCCGCGCGTCCTGATCGCCAACTCCAACCTGGTCGGCGACTGGGCGAACTGGGAGGAGTTCCGCCGCCTGGAAGCGCTCGGGCTCACCATGTACGGCCAGATGACCGCCGGTTCCTGGATCTACATCGGCACCCAGGGCATTCTCCAGGGCACGTACGAGACCTTCTCCGCCGTCGCCGCGAAGAAGTTCGGCGGGACGCTGGCGGGCACGATCACCCTGACCGCCGGGCTCGGTGGCATGGGCGGGGCCCAGCCGCTCGCGGTGACCATGAACGACGGCGTCGCGATCTGTATCGACTGCGACCCGCGCGCCATCGAGCGCCGGATCGAGCACCGCTACCTGGACGTGCGCGCCGACTCCCTGGAGCACGCGCTCCAGCTCGCCACCGAGGCCCGGGACGCCCGCCGCCCGCTCTCCATCGGCCTGCTGGGCAACGCGGCGGAGCTGCTGCCCCGGATGCTCGCCGAGGGCGCCCCCATCGACATCGTCACCGACCAGACCAGCGCGCACGACCCGCTGGCGTACCTCCCGCTCGGCGTCGACTTCGACGAGATGGCGACGTACGCGGCCAAGGACCCGGCGGGCTTCACCACCCGCGCCCGCGAGTCGATGGCGCGGCACGTCGAGGCGATGGTCGGCTTCATGGACGCCGGGGCCGAGGTCTTCGACTACGGCAACTCCATCCGCGGCGAGGCCCAGCTCGCCGGGTACGAGCGGGCGTTCGCCTTCCCCGGCTTCGTGCCCGCCTACATCCGGCCGCTGTTCTGCGAGGGCAAGGGCCCCTTCCGCTGGGCCGCCCTGTCCGGCGAGGCGTCGGACATCGCGAAGACCGACCGGGCGATCCTCGACCTCTTCCCGGAGAACGAGTCGCTGCACCGCTGGATCGGCATGGCCGGTGAGCGGGTCCGCTTCCAGGGCCTGCCCGCCCGGATCTGCTGGCTCGGCTACGGGGAGCGCGACCGGGCCGGTGAGCGCTTCAACGACATGGTGGCGAGCGGCGAGCTGGCCGCGCCGCTGGCCATCGGGCGCGACCACCTGGACTGCGGCTCCGTGGCCTCCCCGTACAGGGAGACCGAGGCCATGCTCGACGGTTCCGACGCGATCGCCGACTGGCCGCTGCTCAACGCCATGGTCAACGTGGCCTCCGGGGCCTCCTGGGTCTCCCTCCACCACGGCGGCGGCGTCGGCATGGGGCGCTCCATCCACGCCGGGCAGGTGACCGTCGCCGACGGCACGAAGCTCGCGGGCGAGAAGATCCGCCGGGTGCTCACCAACGACCCGGGCATGGGCGTCATCCGGCACGTCGACGCCGGGTACGACAGCGCGGAGACGGTCGCCGCCGACAAGGGCGTACGGGTGCCGATGAAGGAGGACGGCCAGTGAGCCTGCCTTCCGGGGACGGCAGGGAGGCCGGGGCGGAGCGGGGCCCCCGGCCTGAGGCCGACACGGCTCCCCGGCCCGGGGCCGGTCCGCCGCCGTCGTTCCAGGAGATGTGGCGGGAGCTGCTGCCGGTCGGCCGGAACGAGGACAGCGGCGGCTACCGCCGTTACGCCTGGAACGGCGCCGACGCCGACTGCCGCGCCTGGTTCCGCGCCCAGGCCGAGACCCGTGGGCTCACCTACGAGGTGGACCGGAACGGCAACCAGTGGGCCTGGCTCGGCGACCCCCTCGCCGGGGACGCCGTCGTCACCGGGTCGCACCTGGACTCCGTACCGGACGGCGGCGCCTTCGACGGGCCGCTCGGCGTGGTCTCCTCCTTCGCCGCGCTCGACGAACTCCGCCGCAGGGGAGCGGAGTTCGTCCGGCCGCTGGCCATCAGCAACTTCGGCGACGAGGAGGGGGCCCGCTTCGGGCTCGCCTGCGTCGGTTCCCGGCTCGCCGCCGGGCAACTGACCGCGGAGGCGGCGCACCTGCTCCGCGACGGCGACGGCATCACCCTGCCGCAGGCCATGGAGGCGGCCGGATACGACCCCGAGGCCATCGGCCCGGACCCCGAACGGCTCGCCCGCATCGGCGCGTTCGTCGAACTCCACGTGGAGCAGGGGCGCGCCCTCGGCCTCACCGGCGACCCGGTCGGCATCGCCTCCGCGATCTGGCCGCACGGCCGCTGGCGGTTCGACTTCCGGGGCGAGGCCAACCACGCGGGCACCACCCGCCTCGCCGACCGGCGCGACCCGATGCTCACGTACGCCGAGACCGTGCTGGCCGCCCGCCGCGAGGCGGAGCTCGCCGGAGCCGTCGCCACCTTCGGCAAGGTCGCCGTGGAGCCCAACGGCGTCAACGCCATCCCGTCCCTGGTACGCGGCTGGCTCGACTCCCGGGCCGCCGACCAGGCCGCGCTGGACGCCGTCGTCACCGGCGTCGAACGGGCCGCGCGGGAGCACGCCGGGCGGGCCGGGATCGACCTCGACGTCGTACGCGAGTCCTTCACGCCCGTCGTCGAGTTCGAACACGCCCTGCGCGACGAACTCGGCCGGATCCTCAAGGGGCGCGGCGGCGACGCGGACGGCCGCCCGGTCCCCGTCCTGGGCACCGGCGCCGGACACGACGCGGGTATTTTGTCCGCGTCGGTCCCCACCGCCATGCTGTTCGTGCGGAACCCCACCGGGATCTCGCACTCGCCCGCCGAACACGCCGCCGAAGACGACTGCGCGGCCGGGGTCGCCGCACTCGCCGACGTACTGGAAGGTCTCGCGTGCAGCTGACAACCCCACCGGCCGCGGCCGGGACAGCGACAGCCGGGCCGGCCGCCCCGCCGGCCGCGTCCGGACCGGCGGCGGTGCGGCCCGCGGCGCGGGCCGAGGCGGCCGGCCGTCCCGCCCCCGTGACGTACTGGCTCTCCCACGCCTGGCTCGGCACCCACGTCGAGCCGGGCGTCGCCCTGGACGTCTCCGACGGGCTGATCGCAGGCGTCCGCACCGGTGTCCCCACCCCGCCGCCCGGCGCCACCGTGCTGCGCGGGCTCACCCTCCCCGGGCTCGCCAACACCCACTCGCACGCCTTCCACCGAGCCCTGCGCTCCACCGTCCAGGTCGGCTCCGGCACCTTCTGGACCTGGCGCGAGACGATGTACCAGGTCGCCTCCCGGCTCACCCCCGACTCCTACTACGACCTCGCCCGCGCCGTGTACGCGGAGATGGCGCTGGCGGGCATCACCGGCGTCGGCGAATTCCACTATCTGCACCACGCACCCGGCGGTACCCCCTACGACAACCCGAACGCCATGGGCGAGGCGCTGATCGCGGCGGCGGCCGAGGCGGGCATCCGGATCACCCTGCTGGACACCGCCTACCTCTCCGCGGGCTTCGGCGACCGTCCCGCCCAGTACCGCGAGCCCGACCCGCACCAGCTCCGCTTCTCCGACACCACCGCCGAGGCCTGGGCCGAACGCGCCTCCCTCCTCAAGGGCGGTGGCCACGCCCTGATCGGTGCGGCCGTCCACTCCGTGCGCGCGGTGCCCGCCGACCAGCTCGCGACCGTGGCCGCCTGGGCGGAGGAACGGCAGGCCCCCCTCCACGTCCACCTCTCCGAGCAGACCGCGGAGAACGACGCCTGCCTCGCCGCCCACGGCCGCACCCCCGCCCGGCTCCTCGCCGACCACGGGGTTCTCGGCCCGCGCACCACCGGCGTCCACAACACCCACCTCACCGCCGAGGACATCGCCCTCATCGGCTCCACCACGACGGGTACCTGCATGTGCCCCACCACGGAACGCGACCTCGCCGACGGGATCGGCCCCGCCGCCGCCCTCCAGCGGGCCGGATCGCCGCTCTCCCTCGGCAGCGACAGCCACGCCGTGATCGACCTCTTCGAGGAGGCGCGGGCGATGGAGCTGAACGAACGGCTGCGCACCCGGACCCGCGGCCACTGGACCGCCGCCGCCCTGCTGCGCGCCGCGACCGCCGACGGCCACGCGGCGCTCGGCCGCGCCGGGGCGGGCGTCATCGAACCCGGGGCGCCCGCCGACCTGGCGACCGTCGCCCTGGACTCGGTCAGAACCGCGGGACCGGCGCCCCGGCTCGCCGCCGAAGCGGCCGTATTCGCCGCCTCCGCGGCCGATGTGCGGCACACGGTCGTGGCGGGCCGCCACATCGTCCGCGACGGGCGGCACGTGCTTGTCGAGGACGTACCCGCGGCACTGGCCTCGGCCATCGCCGCACTCCACCGCTGACGCCGGACCCCCGCGAGGAGAACAGCCCCCCGATGACGACGACCGCCATCACCCACATCACCACCCTGATCACCAACGACCCCTCCCGCGGCGCGGACTCCCCCCTGGGACCGATCAGGGACGCGGCCGTCGTCATCGAGGGCGACCGGGTCGTCTGGACCGGTGAATCAAGCAGAGCACCCGCCACGGACAACGCCGTCGACGCGGGCGGCCGGGCGATGATCCCCGGCTTCGTCGACTCCCACTCCCACCTGGTGTTCGCGGGCGACCGCACCGAGGAGTTCAACGCCCGGATGTCCGGCCGCGCCTACAGCGCCGGTGGCATCAGGACCACGGTCGCCGCCACCCGCGCCGCCACCGACGAGGAACTCGACGCCAACGTCACCCGCTACCTCGCCGAGGCGCTGCGCCAGGGCACCACCACCCTCGAGACCAAGTCCGGCTACGGACTCACCGTCGAGGACGAGGCCCGTGCGCTGCGCATCGCCGCCCGGCACACCGAGGAGGTCACCTACCTCGGCGCCCACATCGTCCCCCCGGACCACGCCGACGACCCGGCCGGATACGTCGGCCTGGTCACCGGGAGGATGCTCGACGCCTGCGCCCCGTACGCCCGCTGGATCGACGTCTTCTGCGAGCGGGGCGCCTTCGACGGCGACCAGGCCCGCGCGATCCTCACCGCGGGCCTGGCGAAGGGCCTGCACCCCCGCGTCCACGCCAACCAGCTCGGCCACGGTCCCGGCGTCCAGCTCGCGGTGGAACTCGGCGCCGCTTCCGCCGACCACTGCACCCACCTCACCGACGCCGACGTCGATGCCCTGGCCCAGGGCACCACCGTCGCCACCCTGCTCCCCGGCGCCGAGTTCTCCACCCGCGCCGCCTGGCCGGACGCCCGCCGCCTGCTCGACGCGGGCGCCACCGTCGCCCTCTCCACGGACTGCAACCCGGGCTCGTCGTTCACCTCCTCCGTGCCCTTCTGCATCGCACTCGCCGTACGCGACATGGGCATGACGCCGGACGAGGCCCTCTGGTCCGCCACCGCGGGCGGCGCCGCGGCCCTGCGCCGTACGGACATCGGCCGCATCGCCCCCGGGGCCCGCGCCGATCTGGTGCTCCTGGACGCGCCCAGCCACGTCCACCTGGCCTACCGGCCGGGCGTGCCGCTGGTCCACGCGGTCTGGCGGCACGGCCGACGCGTCGTCTGACCCGCGCACGGTCCGGGCGCGCCGCGAGGCGTTCCGGGCACGCGGAAGGGCCCGTCCCCCACGGCTGATGCCGAGGAACGGGCCCTTCCGCACGTCCGGCGTACCGTACGCCCGCTCACTCCTCCAGCGTCAGTCCCTTGCGGAGCCTGACCAGGGTGCGGGAGAGCAGCCGGGACACGTGCATCTGCGAGATGCCCAGCTCCTCACCGATCTCCGACTGCGTCATATTGGCGACGAACCGGAGCGAGAGGATGCGGCGTTCGCGCCGCGGCAGGGACGCGATCATCGGCTTCAGCGACTCGACGTACTCGATGCCCTCGAGTCCGTGGTCCTCGTAGCCGATCCGGTCCGCCAGCGTGCCCTCGTGCTCGTCCTCCTCGGGCTTGGCGTCCAGCGAGCTCGCGGTGTACGCGTTGCTCGCGGCCATGCCCTCGACCACTTCGTCGTGGGTGATGCCGAGGCGGTCGGCGAGCTCGCCCACAGTGGGCGAACGGTCCAGTTGCTGGGCGAGCTCGTCGCCCGCCTTGGCCAGGTCGAGCCGGAGTTCCTGAAGGCGGCGCGGGACGCGCACGGACCAGCTGGTGTCGCGGAAGAAGCGCTTGATCTCGCCGACGATGGTCGGCATCGCGAACGTGGGGAACTCCACGCCGCGGCTGAGCTCGAACCGGTCGATCGCCTTGATCAGACCGATCGTGCCGACCTGGACGATGTCCTCCATCGGTTCGCTGCGGGAGCGGAACCGGGAGGCGGCGAACCTGACCAGCGCCAGGTTCAGTTCGACGAGCGTGTTGCGGACGTACGCGTACGCGTGGGTTCCCTCTTCGAGGGATTCCAGCCGTTTGAAGAGTGTCTTGGACAGCGCCCTGGCGTCCAGCGGATCCACCTCGTCGAACGGCGGGATCTCGGGAAGTCCTTCGAGGCCGCTGTCGGCGGCGGGAGAGCCCGCGGCGGGGGATTCCGCGGCGAGGGAATCCGCGACAAGGGTGCCTGCGGCAGGGAAGCCGGCCGGGGTCGTCTTCTGAGGACATGCTGACGTCGCGTTGTGGGGACGCGTTCCGTCGAGCCGGGGTGACATGGGTCTCCTCCATCGTTCTCGGCATATGGCTGCCGATGCCCATACGTGTGCCTGCGGTGAAGCGGCGCCTCCGAAGCCGGTCGTGTCGGGTGGGTGTTCTCTACCCTTACCCGTTCCGGACAGGCAGTTACAAGCGCCAATTGCCGCTATATGTCCGGTTTGTTGGGGTCCTTGGGTATCGCGTGGCACACAGACCGCACGCGAACCGCGTAATCTTTCAAGAACGTCAGAGACAGCACCTACGCATCCGTGCACACAGCGGCGCGGGCAGTGACGAACGGCGAAGAGGGGCGGCATGGACCGCGGGACGGTCGGCAGTGCGAATCGGGGTCGACTTCAGGTCGGGGTCCGGACCGAAGGGCGCAGTGAGGTCGTGACGCCCGTGGGTGAGCTCGATCACCACACGGCGGACCTTCTGCGAGAGCCCCTGGAGCATGCGGTCGAGCAGGGCCGGGCGCGCCTGGTGGTCGACTGCTCGGGGCTCGAATTCTGTGATTCCACCGGGCTCAATGTGCTGCTCGGTGCCCGCCTGAAGGCGGAGGCGGCCGGGGGAGGCGTCCATTTGGCCGGGATGCTGCCGGTGGTGGCGCGGGTCTTCGAGATCACCGGCGCCGAGGCGGTCTTCACCGTCCACGACTCCCTGGAAGCGGCCCTGGAGACGTGACCGGGACGCGTGGCGTGGTCCCGGGCGCCCCTGGTGTTGCCCGTGTCACGCGATCCGCGCGGACGAAGCGGGTGTTGTCACGATTCGGCCGGGCAGAAGACATCCGGCGGGGCGATGGACGACCCGAACGCTCCGTAGCGGTACCTGTACCCGTATCCGTATCCAGATCCGTGACGGCACATGCAACTGCAACTGGAACTGCCGAGCTGTTTCGGCGGCGACATGGCGAATCGGTGAGGTGAAGCGCTGATGAGCACCACCCGGCAGCATCCGCCGGGCGACCTCGGCCGCGAGCCGCAGGGCGTCGGCACGGATGCGGAGGCGAGCGCCGCCGCACCCGCACCCGAGCCCCCGCCCGAGCCCGCCGAGCGGCAGTGGCGCACCCTGGCGCTGCGCGGTGTCCCCGGAGTCGTGCCGGCCGCCCGGGACTTCGCCCGGCAGTCGCTGTACGCGTGGGGCTGGCTCCCCGCCTCCGGCGCCGACGCCCGCGCCGCCGCCGAGGACGTCCTGCTGGTCGTCTCCGAGCTGGTCACCAACGCCTGCCTGCACGCCGAGGGCCCGGAGGAGATCCGGATCGCCCGCACGGCGAAGGTGCTGCGGGTGGAGGTCGTCGACTCGGGCGCCGGGCAGCCCGCGCCCCGTACGCCGCACCGCGCCGGACGGCCCGGCGGCCACGGCATGTTCATCGTGCAGCGGCTCTGCCTGGACTGGGGCGTCCTGCGGGTGCCCGGCAGGTCCGGCAAGACCGTCTGGGCGGAGCTGGCCGCACCCGCGTAGGCCCCGTTCATCCCACCGTCGAGGAGCGCGCCGGATCGGCGCGCTCTTTGTCTTCCCTCCATAAGGCGCCGGGCGTACCTTGAGCGCCCGATCTGATGTGTCGTCAGTAACTTGCGTCGGCGGCAACCGGCGTGCGGCGACTACCTGCATGAGGGGAACTCAGGTGTCCTACCAGAAGCGAACAGCTCTCGCGCTGGCGTCCGCGCTGGCGGGCACGGTGGTGCTGATGGCCGCGCCCGCCGCCCACGCCACGGTCGTGGATGTCAACTACAAGTGCAAGACCCCGATCGGCGACAAGGCCGCCGTCTCGCCCATCGACATCAAGAGCGTCAAGAGCGGCGGGGGGTACCGGCTCACGATGTCCTTCCAGAAGGGCGTCTCGTCCAGCCCCGTCGAGCTGGGCAAGGGCGCGATGAACCCCAGCGCCGTCATCACGGTGGGCGGGGCCGATTCCGGCCAGGTGCAGGTCTCCGGCGCGGCGAACTCCGCCGCGATACCCGCCAACACCCCCATCAAGATCAGCGACCTGTCGGGTACGTACACCCCGAAGAAGAGCGGCAAGGTCGACTTCACCGCCGGAGTGCTCACCATCAAGGCGCTCGGTACGACGACGACCTGCACCCCCGGCAACAACCCGGGCCCCTCGCTCCAGCTCGACGTGAAGGCCTCCGGCGCGCCGCAGGGGACCTCGGACGACGGGGGAGGCCAGCTGCCGAAGACCGGCCCGCTGGACTCGGCGGTGGCCCTCGGCACGCTGGGCGGCACGGTGCTGCTGGCCGGTGCGGCTGGGGTGCTCTGGCTGACCCGGCGCGGTCAGGGTCAGGGCGCCGCGGGGCGCTGAGGTACTGAGCCCCCCGCCGCCGCCGTCACGTCCAGGGAGCCGCCCATGCCGTCGCCGCCCGGTCATGCCGCCCGACTCGTCCTCGCCGTCATGCTGTGCGCCCTCGTCCTTGCTCCGGCCCCGGCGGCCGGGGCCGTGCCGGAGCCCTCCGGGCCGCCGGCCGCCGCCTCGTGGACGGCGCGGCCCGCGGTGAACGGCTCCGGCACGGGCGGCAGACCGTACGTCTACCTGGAGGGTCCGCCCGGGGCCGTGCTGCACGACGGGCTCTCGGTCACCAACCCGGGCCGGTCCCCGGTCACCGTACGGCTGAACGGTTCGGGCCTCGGGGGGCGGCTGCGTACGGCCGCCGCCGAGGTGACCGTCCCGGCCCGCACCCGGGCCGACGTGCCGTTCACCGTGACGGTGCCGGACACGGCGACGCCCGGCGAGCACCCCGGCGCGATCGTGGTGCGCGGCGGGGGCCGCTCGGTGGACGTACGGGTCCGGACGCGGGTCGTCGGGCCGACGCTGGCCGCGCTCACCGTGGAGGACGTCGCCGTGTCCGGGGGGCTCATCCGCTACACGCTGGTCAACCGCGGCACCGCGGACCTCGCCCCGCGGCTCGCGGTCCGGGCCGACGGGGTGTTCGGGACGCTGCTGCGGCGCGAGGTCCGCACCCTGCCGGTACGGGTGCGGCCCGGCCAGCGGATCAGCCTCACCGAGCCGTGGGGGGACCGCCCCGCGTTCGACTCGGCGACCGTACGGCTGAACGTCACCGCGGCGGGCGGGGCGCACGACGAGGCGACGGCCCGCGCGGTCTTCGTGCCGTGGCTGCCGCTGACCGCCGGGGCGCTGCTGGTCCTGACCGGCGCGGGCGCGGGCGCGTACGCCCTGCGCCGAAGGCGGGCGCGTGGGCGGCGCCCGGATGACGACGCGGGGCGGCACCCGGATGACGACGCGGGGCGGCGCCCGGACGGCGAGGACGCGGCACAGCGGTCGGACGACGACAGGGAACAACGGCGGCGGGACGGCCGGCAGCACCTCAGGAGCGGACACGTGGCGAAGGCGGGAGCGGAATCGTGACTGGACAGGCCGGACCGGTAGCACTCCGCGGCGGCGGTCACCCCTGGGCAGCCGCGGTGCTGTGCACCGCGCTGCTCATGGCCCTGCTGACCGCCCTGCCGGTGCTTCCCCCGACGACGACGGCCTCGGCGAGCGCCGCCGAGGCGAAGCCCGCCGTCTCCCTTTCCGAGCAGCAGGCGGGCAAGGGCGGTGACATCACCGTGAAGGGCAGCGGCTGGCGCCCCCGTGCCCTGCTGATGATGCTGATCTGCGGCCGGTCCACGACGGACCGGGGCGTGATCGGCGGCACCAACTCCTGCGCCAACGCCGAGGGCCGGGCCGTCACCACCGACGCCCGGGGCGCCTTCCGGAAGAAGCTGCCGGTCTCCGAACCGCCGGTGCCCTGCCCCTGCGTGGTGCACGTCGCGACCGTCACCGGCGAACCCGCCACCGCCGACGCCGCGTTCGTCGTCGCCGGGCACCCGATCGCCGCGCTGCCCAAGGAGGGCGCGGGCGGGCGGCTCGCGGTGCTCGCCACGCCCCGGCTGGAGGGCGAGAGCGGCGTCCTCACCTGGTTCGGCGCCCCGCCGGCCCGGCGGCTGGCCCTCACCGTGGGCAACCTGGGCTCCACCCCGGTCAAGGACCCGGTCTTCGAGGTCGGCACCGCGCACGGCGTCTTCGCCCCGCAGTGGGAGGAGCGGCAGTGGCGGGGCACCATCCCGTCCGGCCGCAAGGCGCGGATCGAACTCCCCGTCGAACTGACGGCGGGCGCCCACGGCGACTACCAGGTGTCGTTGCGGTACGGCGGCAAGGTGCTGGCCGAGCAGCCGTGGGGGGTCGGCCGTCCCTGGGGCGTCACGCTCTTCTGGGTCCTGCTGTGCCTGGTCGTCCCGGCCGCCGTGTTCCGGATCGGCATGGCGATCGTCGACAAGGTGCGGCCCCGCGCCGCGCGGCCCGCGAAGCGCACCCGGAAGCCCCCCGCGAAGCGCACCCCGAAGCCCGGCCGGGAGCGCGGCCCCGGCCGGGGCCCCCAGCACGGCCCGGAGCACGGCGCCGCCCCCGACCGGCCCACCGGACCGGGCGGGGGCTCCGGGCCCGCCGGCTCCCCGGCCACCACCACGGCCGCGCTGCCGTGGTTCACCCCCGATTCCGCACCGTCAGAGAACAGACCGACGAAGGGACATTCGTGAGGACGCAACGCAGGACCGTCGCGACCGGGGTCGCGATGATGCTCGGCGGCGCGGGCATGCTGCTGGCCGCGAGTCCGGCGCAGGCCGCCGACGTCTCGTACGCCACGGAGTGCATTCCGCCGCCCATCTCCGGGCTGCCGCCCGTACAGGGCACCACCCAGGTGCAGGTGACCGCGCCCGCCGAGGCGAAGGTCGGGGACACCGTCGAGGTGGTCTGGAAGACGGTCCAGGCCGCTTCCAAGAACCCGGACATGATCGATCTGGAGAAGGACACGGTCAAGCCGACCGGCACCCTGAAGGTGGGCGGCGCCGCCACCGGCACCGTACAGATGGAGGGGCCGCGGCAGAACCCGCCGATCCCGAAGAACAGCGCCATGGTGCTGCCCGAGATGAAGGGCACGCTGAAGCTGGAGAAGGCCGGTGAGATCACGCTGACGCCGGACGCGTACAGCATCAACGTCTCCAAGCCGCTCTCCACGGACACCAAGTGCACCCCGAAGGCGGCCGTGCAGCCGGGCGCGACCATCAAGGTCACCGAAGGCGGCGGCTCGACGACCGGCGGTACGACAACGGCGGGCGGCACGACCTCCGGTTCCACGGCCGCGGGCGGTACGACCTCGGGCTCCACGGCCTCGGGCGGCTCCACCTCCGGTTCCACCTCGGGCTCCACGGCCTCGGGCGGTTCCGCCTCCGGCTCCGCCTCGGGCTCCGGTGGCGGCAGCGGCCAGACCGACTTCCCGGGCAAGGAGGTCGCCGTCCGCTTCACCTGTACCTCCCCGGGACCGGCGGACATCGGCTCCAAGGTCACGGTCAACGCCAAGAAGAGCGGCGGGAGCTACGCCCTCACGGTCAAGACGGCCAAGGGCGTGATGGACAGCCCGGCCGATCTGCCCGCCGGTGCGCTCAAGCCGTCCATGGACGTCGCCCTCGGCGGCTCCGACAAGGGCTCGGTGAAGGTCACCGGACCCGCCAACACCGAACCGCTGAAGCTGGGCAAGCCGGTCGACCTGGCCGACATGACCGGTACGTACAAGCCTGGCGCGTCCGGCAAGTCCACCCTCAGCCCCGGCACCCTGACGATCGACGTCACGCTGGGCGGCCAGAAGCTCAGCATCCCGTGCAAGGTGAAGGGCTCGGCGGCCGTGTCGCTGGAACTCGACACCACCGCGCAGGAGGGCGGCGCCACCGGCTCCGCCGCCTCGGGCTCCGGCGCCTCCGGTGCCGCGGCTGGCGGTACGGCCTCCGGCGGCGGGCTGGCGGCCACCGGGGCCGAGGACACCGGCACCCTGCGCGCCCTCGGCCTGGTCGCGGGCACCGCGATCCTGCTCGGCGGCGCGGTCTTCACCTTCACCCCGTGGCGCAGGCTGCGCGGCACCCGGTGACGGCCCGGCTCCCGTAACCGGCGTACGCCGGAGCCCGGAGCACGGCGGTCCGGAGCACGGCGGTCCGGACACGCGGCAGGGCCCGCCGCACCGTTTCGACGGTGCGGCGGGCCCTGTGCACGCGAGGCCCGTGCGTCAGCGCACGTCGCCCATGAGCGCGCTGACCTTCTTGCGGTACATCCAGATCGCGAACGCGGCGACCACCGCCAGCGTCGCCTCCAGGGCCACGATCCCGGTCCTGTTCAGGTCCACCCCCGCCAGCGAGAGCAGGCTGGTGGTGCAGTCGCCCGCGGTGACCGCGAGGAACCAGACCCCCATCATCTGGCTGCCGTACTTCGCCGGGGCCATCTTCGTGGTGACCGACAGGCCGACCGGGGAGAGGCAGAGCTCACCGACGGTCTGCAGGAAGTAGATCGACACCAGCCACATCGGGCTGACCTTGTCGCCGTCCGAGGCCATGGTCAGCGGCAGCATGAAGACGAAGAAGGAGACACCGACCAGGAAGAGGCCCGAGCCGAACTTCACGACCGTGCTCGGCTCCTTGCCGCGCCGGTTCAGCGCCAGCCATATCCAGGCGACGACCGGGGCCAGCGCCATGATGAAGACCGGGTTGATCGTCTGGTACCAGGAGGTCGGGAAGTCCAGGCCCAGCACGCTGTTGGTGGTGGAGGACTCACCGAACAGTGACAGCGTGGAACCGCCCTGGTCGTAGATCATCCAGAACACGGCGGCCGCGACGAAGAACCAGATGTAGCCGGACATCCTCGACTGCTCGGTCTTCGACAGGTCGCGGTCGCGCTTGATCCGCACCAGCACCGCGATCGGGATCACCAGACCGGCGACGGTGATCGGGACCAGCGCCCAGTTCAGCGTGTAGACGTCGGTGGCGACGACCACACCGTAGAAGACGACCGCGGCGGCCAGCCAGAGCAGGCCCTTGCGCAGGGTGGAGCGGCGCTCCACGTCCGACAGCGGCTTCGGTACGACGCTGCTGCGCGGGCTGAGGTGACGGGTGCCGATGAGGAACTGGGCCAGGCCCAGCGCCATGCCGACCGCGGCGATGGCGAAGCCGAGGTGCCAGTTCACCTTCTCGCCGACGGTGCCGATGATCAGCGGCGCGGCGAAGGCACCGAGGTTGATGCCCATGTAGAAGACGGTGAAGCCGCCGTCGCGCCGCGGATCGTCCGGACCCTTGTAGAGGTGGCCGACCATCGTCGAGATGTTGGCCTTCAGCAGGCCCGAGCCCAGCGCGACCAGCGCCAGACCGATGAAGAACGTGCCGGAGCCGGGCAGGGCGAGCGTGAGGTGGCCCAGCATGATGATCGAGGCCGAGACGGTGACCGTCTTGCGCGGCCCCCAGACCCGGTCGCCGAACCAGCCGCCGGGCATGGCGAGCAGGTACACCATCGCCATGTAGATGGAGTAGATCGAGGTGGCCGTGGCCGCGTTCATGTGCAGGCCGGACCCGGAGACCAGGTACAGCGGCAGAAGGGCCCGCATGCCGTAGAAGCTGAACCGCTCCCACATCTCGGTCATGAAGAGAGTGGCCAGGCCGCGGGGGTGGCCGAAGAAGGCCTTTTCGGAACCAGAAGTACTGGCCGGGTCCTTCGTCAGGCTGGACGCCATGGTCGATCCTTGTGTGCTCGGGACGCGACGCCTTGTGAGCGTGGTGCGCCCGGTGGGGGGAGGCCGGCACCGGCGCGCGCCGGTCCCGCCCCTCACGCCCGGGAGGGGAGGCCGTCCCGCCCGCCGGACCCGAGAGGGAACCGGACGGAAGGGACGGGGACCGACCGCGCCGGGATCCACGCCCGGCACGCGTTCTCGCGCTCCGGGCCCGGCCACAGGTCATTCACTGAAAGTCCGCGGCTGGCGGGTACCAGCCGGCCAACAAAAGAGACCCTCGGCGCTAAAAGCTGCCCAAGGGTCCTTGAGTCGTGCAACAGGCGTCAAGCAACCATACGGCACGACAGGGTCCGATATGAAAGGACTTGAGAGATGGATCACAGGTTAAGAGGGGGTTGTATTCCCATATTCGAAGGCGCTTGCCCGCCTGTCTCGCAGACCCGCAGGGCTTTTGGATCACCTCCCGGCAGCGCCCCCGCGCGGACTACCATCAGTCCATGACCCGTGTACTGCTCGCCGAGGACGACGCATCCATCTCGGAGCCGCTGGCCCGCGCCCTCCGCCGGGAGGGATACGAGGTCGAGGTCCGTGAAGACGGTCCGACCGCGCTCGACGCCGGTCTCCAGGGTGGAATCGACCTGGTCGTACTCGACCTGGGACTGCCCGGGATGGACGGCCTCGAAGTGGCCCGCAGGCTCCGTGCCGAGGGTCACGCCGTGCCGATCCTGGTGCTGACCGCCCGCGCCGACGAGGTCGACACCGTCGTCGGTCTCGACGCCGGTGCCGACGACTACGTCACCAAGCCCTTCCGCCTCGCCGAACTGCTCGCCCGCGTCCGGGCCCTGCTCCGCCGCGGTGCCGCGGAGCCCGCGCCGCAGCCCGCCACGCACGGCGTCCGGATCGACGTCGAGTCGCACCGCGCCTGGATGGGCGAGGAGGAACTCCAGCTCACGGCCAAGGAGTTCGACCTGCTGAGGGTCCTGGTCCGCGACGCCGGCCGGGTCGTCACCCGCGACCAGCTGATGCGCGAGGTCTGGGACACCACCTGGTGGTCGTCCACCAAGACCCTCGACATGCACATCTCCTGGCTCCGCAAGAAGCTCGGCGACGACGCCGCCAATCCCCGCTACATCGCGACCGTGCGGGGCGTCGGCTTCCGCTTCGAGAAGAGCTGACCCCGGGCGGAAGCGCCGGGGACGGAAACGCCGAGGGCGAAGACCGGGGGCGGGGACATCGAGGACGGAAGCACCCAGCATCCATGCGCCGCAGACTGATCAACTCCACGCTCGCCGTGGTGCTCGTGGTGATCGGCGTCTTCGGCGTCTCCCTCGTCATCGTCGAGACCCGCACCATCAGCAACAGCGCCCAGGAGAGCGTCGACTCCGAAGCGCTGCGGCTGATCAGCGTCGTCGAGAGCCGCCTCCTGGAGGACGAGCGGATCACCTCGGCGCTGCTCGCCCAGCAGATCGACAGCAAGCGCTACGCCCTGATCGAGATCCCCGGCCGCGCCCCCATCGAACTCGGTGAGCAGCCGTCCGGCAGCGTGATCAGCAGCACGGCCGAGGGGGAGCGCGGCGAGCGGGTCACCGTCGAGCAGTCCCGTTCGGCGGTCACCCGTGAGGTCGGCCGTACGTTGATGATCATCGGTGCGGTGGCGCTGCTGGCCATCGTCTCCGCCGTACTCCTGGCCGTACGCCAGGCCAACCGGCTCACCTCACCGCTGACCGACCTGGCCGAGACCGCCGAGCGCCTCGGCTCCGGCGACCCCCGCCCGCGTCACAAGCGGTACGGGGTGCCCGAGCTGGACCGGGTCGCCGACGTCCTGGACGCCTCCGCCGAGCGGATCGCCCGGATGCTGACCGCCGAGCGCCGGCTGGCCGCCGACGCCTCGCACCAGCTCCGTACCCCGCTCACCGCGCTCTCCATGCGGATCGAGGAGATCTCCGTCACCGACGACCCGGAGACGGTGAAGGAGGAGGCGAACATCGCCCTCACCCAGGTCGAGCGGCTCACCGACGTGGTGGAGCGGCTGCTGACCAACGCCCGCGACCCGCGTACCGGCTCCGCCGTCGTCTTCGACCTGGACGAGGTCGTCAAGCAGCAGATCGAGGAGTGGCGCCCGGCGTACCGCAGCGCGGGCCGTGCCATCGTCCGCTCCGGCAAGCAGGGGCTCCAGGCGGTCGGTACTCCCGGCGCGGTCGCCCAGGTGCTGGCGGCGCTGATCGAGAACTCCCTCATGCACGGCGGCGGCACCGTCGCCCTGCGCACCCGGGTCACCGGGAACCAGGCGGTCATCGAGGTCACCGACGAGGGCCCCGGCGTCCCCGCCGACCTGGGCGCCCGGATCTTCGAGCGGACGATCAGCGGCCGCAACTCCACGGGCATCGGCCTCGCCGTGGCCCGGGACCTCGCCGAGGCGGACGGCGGCCGTCTCGAACTGCTCCAGCAGCAGCCCGCGGTCTTCGCCCTCTTCCTCAGCCGGACGGCCCTGAACCGGCAGGAACCGGAACGCCCGGTGCGCTGAGCCCCCGGCGTGCCCGGACCGCGCGGCTACCGCCGTACCGCCGCATCGGCCGCGACCCGCTCCGTCCGGCCCTGCTTCAGCACCTCGGGCTCGCCCGCGGCGGGCTTCGCCGCGGGCAGGGCCTTGAACACCCACGTCCGGTAGGACCAGAAACGGAACAGGGTCGCGATGCCGATCCCGAGGATCTTGAAGACATTGCTCTGGACCGGGGTGTTCCATCCGAACCCGTACGTCGCCACGTACAGCACACCGGTCTCGATGACCGCTCCCACCGCGCTGAACAGCAGGAACAGCGTCAGCTCGCGGGTCCGGCCGCTCTTGTCGCGGTCCCGGTACGTCCAGTAGCGGAAGCCGAGGTAGTTGCCGAGGATGGCGACGAAGGTGGCCAGCAGACCCGCCCGTACCGTCGGGATCGGGGTGTACCGCCAGAGCAGGTTGGACACCCCGATGTTGACCACCAGGCCGACCGCCCCGACCGCGCCGAACTTGGCGACTTCCCGGGCCAGCAGCTCCAGCCGTGCCCGCAGTGCGCCCTGTTGGCTCATGGTGATCGTTCAGCCCGTCTGTCGTTCGTGCTGGGGGTCATGTGGTCGCGTGTCGTGTACGTCAACTCCGTCAACCCGGTCATGCTAACCAGCCCGCCACCGGGCCGCCCCCGGGCGTTGGGCGGGACGTGGTGATGCCGTGGCAGGGGGCCGGTCCGGCAGGGGGCGGAGGGTGTCCTGGGGAGCCCGCGGGCGCGGCGGATACCCTGGAGGCGTGACGTTCCCGGTAGTCGGCATGGTCGGTGGCGGTCAGCTCGCCCGTATGACCCACGAGGCGGGTATCCCCCTCGGCATCAAGTTCAAGCTCCTCAGTGACACCCCCCAGGACTCGGCGGCCCAGGTGGTGAGCGAAGTCGTCGTGGGCGACTATCGCGACCTGGACACGCTGCGCGCCTTCGCGCGCGGCTGTGACGTGATCACGTTCGATCACGAGCACGTGCCCACCGAGCACCTGCGGGCGCTGGAGGCGGACGGCATCCCCGTGCGCCCCGGCCCCGACGCCCTGGTGCACGCCCAGGACAAGGGGGTGATGCGCGCGAAGCTCACCGAGATCGGCGCGCCCTGCCCCCGCCACCGCATCGTGAAGGACCCGGCCGACGTGGCCGCCTTCGCGGAGGAGGGCGGCGGTTTCCCCGTCATCCTCAAGACGGTCCGCGGCGGCTACGACGGCAAGGGCGTCTGGGTGGTCCGCTCCGAGGCCGAGGCGGCCGAGCCCTTCCGGGCCGGTGTCGCGGTTCTCGCGGAGGAGAAGGTCGCCTTCGTACGGGAGCTGGCGGCCAACATCGTCCGCTCGCCGCACGGCCAGGCCGTCGCCTACCCGGTCGTCGAGTCGATCCAGGTCGACGGCGTCTGCGACACGGTCATCGCCCCCGCCCCGGATCTGGACGAGGCCCTGGCCGGTGAGGCCCAGCAGCTGGCCCTGCGGATCGCCGCCGAGCTCGGTGTCGTCGGCCACCTCGCGGTCGAGCTCTTCGAGACGCGGGGCCCCGGCGGGAAGCCCGGCATCCTCGTCAACGAGCTGGCCATGCGTCCGCACAACTCCGGCCACTGGACCCAGGACGGCGCGATCACCTCGCAGTTCGCCAACCACGTCCGGGCCGTGCTCGACCTCCCGCTCGGCGACCCCCGCCCGCGCGCCGCCTGGACGGTCATGTGCAATGTCCTCGGCGGTGACTACCCGGACATGTACCAGGGCTACCTGCACTGCATGGCCCGTGACCCGCGGCTCAAGATCCACATGTACGGAAAGGACGTGAAGCCCGGCCGTAAGGTCGGCCACGTCAACACCTACGGCGACGACCTGGCGGACGTGCGGGAGCGCGCCCGGCACGCGGCCGACTACCTGCGAGGAACGATCACCGAATGACCTCCCCCGCGCCGCTCGTCGGCATCGTCATGGGCTCGGACTCCGACTGGCCCGTCATGGAAGCAGCGGCCAAGGCCCTCGACGAGTTCGAGATCTCCTACGAGGTCGACGTCGTCTCCGCCCACCGCATGCCGCGCGAGATGATCGCGTACGGCGAGCACGCGGCGGAGCGCGGCCTCAAGGCGGTCATCGCGGGCGCGGGCGGCGCCGCCCACCTGCCGGGCATGCTCGCCTCCGTCACCCCGCTGCCGGTCATCGGCGTGCCGGTGCCGCTGAAGTACCTGGACGGCATGGACAGCCTGCTGTCCATCGTGCAGATGCCCGCCGGGGTGCCGGTCGCGACCGTCTCGGTCGGCGGCGCGCGCAACGCGGGCCTGCTCGCCGTCCGGATCCTCGCCGCCCATGACGCCGAGCTGCTGACCCGGATGCGGGAGTTCCAGCAGGAGCTGAACGACCAGGCGACGGACAAGGGCAAGCGCCTGCGCAGCAAGGTCAAGGGAGCCGACGCCTTCGGCTTCGGCAAGTAGCTTCGGCAGACGGCTTCGGCAGACGGCTTCGGGAAACAGCCTCAGGAAACAGTTCCGGGAAACAGGGGGACCGCACCGGTGGAGCAGGCACAGCAGGACCAGCAGGAGGAGAGGGCGAGGGAACTCCTCGCCGAGTACCCCGTCGTCGACGGTCACAACGACCTGCCGTGGGCGTTGCGCGAACAGGTCGGCTACGACCTCGACGCCCGCGACATCGCCAGCGACCAGTCCGCCCACCTGCACACCGACATCCCCCGGCTGCGCGCGGGCGGCGTCGGAGCCCAGTTCTGGTCGGTCTACGTACGGACCGACATGGCGGGCGACGAGGCCGTCAGCGCCACCCTGGAACAGATCGACGTCGTCACCGAGCTGCTCGCCCGGTACCCCGCCGACCTGCGGCGCGCCCTGACCGCCGACGACATGGAGGCGGCCCGTACCGAGGGCCGCATCGCCTCCCTGATGGGCGCCGAGGGCGGCCACTCCATCAACAACTCGCTGGGCACCCTGCGCGCCCTGCACGCGCTGGGCGTCCGCTACATGACGCTCACCCACAACGACAACATCGCCTGGGCGGACTCGGCGACCGACGAACCGGGCGTCGGCGGCCTCTCGCCCTTCGGCCACGAGGTCGTACGCGAGATGAACCGCACCGGGATGCTGGTCGACCTCTCCCACGTGGCGGCCTCCACGATGCGCGACGCGCTGGACACCTCCACCGCGCCGGTGATCTTCTCGCACTCCTCCTCGCGCGCGGTCTGCGACCACCCGCGCAACATCCCCGACGACGTCCTTGGCAGGCTCCCCGCCAACGGCGGCATCGCCATGGCCACCTTCGTGCCGAAGTTCGTCCTGCCGGAGGCCGTCGCCTGGACGCTGGCCGCAGACGAGAACCTGCGCGCCCACGGACTGCACCACCTCGACACCACCGCGCGGGCCATGGAGATCCACGCCGCCTTCGAGGCGGCCCACCCGCGCCCGGTGGCCACCGTGGCGACCATCGCCGACCACCTCGACCACATGCGCGACGTCGCCGGGATCGACCACATCGGCATCGGCGGCGACTACGACGGCACGGCCTTCCTCCCCGACGGCCTGCGGGACGTCGCCGGGTACCCGAACCTGATCGCGGAGCTGCTGCGCCGCGGCTGGTCCGCCGCCGACCTCGCCAAGCTCACCTGGCGCAACGCCGTACGGGTGCTGCGCGACGCCGAGGACGTCGCGCGCGAGCTGCGGACCCGCCGCGGTCCCTCGCACGCCACGATCGGGCAGCTCGACCACTGAGCGCACGGGGCGCCCCCCCGGGGGGGCGCCCCGCTCTCCTCCGTTACCCCGCGCAGAGGCAGAACGGGTGCCCCGCCGGGTCCGCGTACACCCGGAAGGTCCGCTCCCGGTCCGCCGCGTCCAGCACCGTCGCGCCCAGCGCCAGCGCCTCCTTCTCCGCCGCGTCCAGATCCGGCACGGTCAGGTCCAGATGGGACTGCTGCGAGGCCTCCGGGCTCGGCCACCGCGGCGGTACGAGACCGGGCGCCGCCTGGAAGGCGATCACCGTGCCCCCGACCCCGGTCAGCTCCACCCAGTCCTCCCCGCCGGGCACGATCTCCCCGCCCAGCAGTCCCGCGTAGAACGCGGCGAGAGCGGCCGGGTCGGGACAGTCCAGAACGACAGAACCCAGTGTGGCGACAGCCATGACACAGTCCTCCTCCGAGACGTGGTTACCGCTACATCGGCTTAACCGGTAACCGTTACTGCATGCTCCCGCATAGGAGGTAACGTCGCAACCATGATTGAGAAGGAACATGAGTGAGAAGGACGCCGCACCCGGGGCGCTCGCGCTGATCGAGTCCCTGGTCAACACCCTGGACGTGGAGACGGGCGCGGACACGCTCGATACGGCGGACGGCCGCGCCGCCTTCGGCCTGACCGAGGCCGAGGTCCCGGACGCCCGCGCCCTGCGCGAGGCGCTCCGTACCGCCTGCCTGGCCCACGCGGGCCACCGCCCGCCGCAGGGCGCCGCCTCCCCGCTGGACCGGCTGCTGGCCGAGGCGCCGCTCAGGGTCACCGTGGACGAGGCGGGAGCCGCCGCCCTGCGCCCCGCCGCCGAACCGGCCGGGCTGACCGCCCGCGTCGCGTCCGCCATCGCCCAGGCGGCGGCGGACGGCACCTGGACCCGACTCAAGGCCTGCGAGGCCGAGGACTGCCAGTGGGCCTACTACGACCGCAGCCCGGCGGGGCGCCGCCGCTGGTGCTCCATGGCGGTGTGCGGCTCCCGCGCCAAGATGCGCACCTACCGCGCGAAGCGCGGCTGAGGAGAGCCGGAACGTAACGAGGGCGGGCCCGGATCAGGCCGTCGGGCGCCCCATGGCCCGGAACGTCCATCCGGCCGCGCGCCACAGGCCGGCGTCGAGCGCGTTCCGGCCGTCCAGGACGATCCGCTGCGACACGGCCTCGCCGAGCGCCGCCGGGTCCAGCTCGCGGAACTCCCGCCACTCGGTCAGGTGCAGCACCACATCGGCGCCGCGCACCGCGTCCAGCGCCGTCTCCGCGTACCCCAGGGTCGGGAAGAGCCGCCGGGCGTTGTCCATGCCCTTCGGGTCGAAGACCGTGACCTGGCCGCCCTGCAACTGGATCTGCCCCGCCACGTTCAGCGCGGGCGAGTCCCGTACGTCGTCCGAGTCCGGCTTGAACGTCGCGCCCAGCACCGCCACCCGCTTGCCGAGGAACGATCCGCCGCCCACCGCCTCCCGGGCCAGCTCCACCATGTGGCCGCGGCGCCGCATGTTCACGGAGTCGACCTCGCGGAGGAAAGTCAGCGCCTGGTCCGCGCCCAGCTCACCGGCGCGCGCCATGAACGCCCGGATGTCCTTCGGCAGGCAGCCGCCGCCGAAGCCGATCCCGGCCCGCAGGAACTTCGAGCCGATCCGCTCGTCGTGCCCGATCGCCTCGGCCAGCTTCACCACATCGCCGTCGGCGGCCTCGCAGACCTCCGCCATGGCGTTGATGAACGAGATCTTCGTGGCCAGGAAGGAATTGGCCGCGGTCTTGACCAGTTCGGCCGTCGGGAAGTCCGTCACCACGAACGGCGAGCCCTCGGCGACCGGCGTCGCGTACACCTCGCGCAGCAGCTTCTCGGCGCGCTCGCTCGTCACCCCGACGACGATCCGGTCCGGGTGCAGGGTGTCCTGCACCGCGAAGCCCTCACGCAGGAACTCCGGGTTCCAGGCCAGCTCCGCGTCGGTGCCCGCCGGGGCCAGCTCCGCCAGCCGCGCCGCCAGCCGGGCCGCCGAGCCCACCGGGACCGTCGACTTGCCGACGACCAGGGCGGGCCGGGTCAGGTGCGGGGCCAGCGACTCGAACGCGGAGTCCACGTAGCTCATGTCACAGGCGTACTCACCGTGCTTCTGCGGAGTGTTCACGCAGACGAAGTGGACATCGCCGAAGTCCGCCACCTCTTCGGGCGAGGTGGTGAACCGCAGCCGCCCGGTGGATCCCTCGATGCCCGCGACGTGCTTGCGCAGCAGCTCCTCCAGGCCCGGTTCGTACATCGGGACCGTGCCGGTGCCGAGCATCTCGATCTTCTCGGCGACGACGTCGTAGCCGAGCACTTCGAACCCCAGCTCCGCCATGGCCGCGGCGTGGGTGGCGCCGAGGTAGCCGGTGCCGATCACAGTGATCCTGAGGGCCATGAAGTGCTCCTGGGAGATGCGGACAGACGTGCGGTGAACGAGCATAGTCCTGCTTCCGAAGGCCCGGATTCCGGCTGCCCGCACTGCCTGCGCCCCCTTCCCGACCCCCTGTCGTGAAGCTCACGCGGGCTTTGCGTAGGCCATCGCGGGCCGGGCGTCCTAAAATTGGGTTACTTAACGGTAGTTAGCGTCTGGGGAGTGAGCGTCTTGGCGGGTTCGACCGATTTCGACCTGTACCGTCCGGCCGAGGAGCACGATCTGCTCCGCGAGACGGTGCGTGCGCTCGCCGAGGCGAAGATCGCCCCGCACGCGGCGGCGGTCGACGAGGAGGCGCGCTTCCCGCAGGAGGCACTGGACGCCCTGACCGCGGCGGACCTGCACGCGGTCCACGTACCCGAGGAGTACGGCGGCGCGGGCGCCGACGCCCTCGCCACGGTCATCGTGATCGAAGAGGTGGCCCGCGCCTGCGCCTCCTCCTCGCTCATCCCGGCCGTGAACAAGCTCGGCTCGCTCCCGGTGATGCTCTCCGGTTCCGAGGCCCTGAAGAAGAAGTACCTGGGCCCGCTCGCCAAGGGCGACGCGATGTTCTCGTACTGCCTCTCCGAGCCCGACGCGGGTTCGGACGCGGCGGGCATGAAGACCCGGGCCGTGCGCGACGGCGACTTCTGGGTCCTCAACGGTGTGAAGCGCTGGATCACCAACGCGGGCGTCTCCGACTACTACACGGTCATGGCCGTCACGGACCCGTCCAAGCGCTCCAAGGGCATCTCCGCCTTCGTCGTCGAGAAGTCGGACGAGGGCGTCTCCTTCGGCGCCCCGGAGAAGAAGCTCGGCATCAAGGGCTCGCCGACCCGCGAGGTCTACTTCGACAACGTCCGCATCCCCGCCGACCGCATGATCGGCGAGGAGGGAACCGGCTTCGCCACCGCGATGAAGACCCTGGACCACACCCGCATCACCATCGCGGCCCAGGCCCTCGGCATCGCCCAGGGCGCCCTCGACTACGCCAAGGGCTACGTCCAGGAGCGCAAGCAGTTCGGCAAGCCGATCGCCGACTTCCAGGGCGTCCAGTTCATGCTCGCCGACATGGCCATGAAGCTGGAGGCGGCCCGCCAGCTCACCTACTCGGCCGCCGCCAAGTCCGAGCGCGTCGACAGCGACCTCACCTTCTTCGGTGCCGCCGCCAAGTGCTTCGCCTCCGACGTCGCGATGGAGGTCACCACCGACGCGGTCCAGCTCCTCGGCGGCTACGGCTACACCCGGGACTACCCGGTGGAGCGCATGATGCGCGATGCCAAGATCACCCAGATCTACGAGGGCACCAACCAGGTCCAGCGCATCGTCATGGCCAGGAACCTCCCCTAACCGGGTCTTGCAGGGCAGAGGCTATTTCGAGGGTCCGAGAGGACAGCTTTGGCTTTCTGTCCGTTGCGGCCTGACCAGGCCCGTTCCAGGGCGTCATGCTGGGCGGATGCCGGGCTGGAAACAGCCGCTGACCTGCACAGACAACACAGCCCCCGGCGTGATGCCGGGGGCTGCTGCCGTACATCGATCAGGCGACCTCTGACGCCTCCGCATTCCGCGGGAGCACTTCCCGGCACGAGGAGTCAGTGCCGACCCAGCGGAACGTAACGGAAAGCAACGGAACCAACGTCGTCCTTCTCGACGCCTATCGTCCGATCCCCACATCCCCGGAGCCGCACCCGAACCGAAGTGGTCGGAATCGGTGTGCGATTCCAACCCCTTCCGTGCATTGCTCTCACCAACCAATGCAGGAGCCCCGGCCACTGGCCGGGGCTCCTTTGTTGCTTCGGCTACGGGACAGCCCTTACCTGACAGAGCAGGCCAGTTCGGGCATCGAGCGATTCGGGGAACACGTCACGACGGCCAGGGACAGGTACGAGGGTCGTTCGAGGTAGAAGCCGTGGGACACATCACCGCCCGCCCTCAACCGCTCAGCGGCGGAGCTCACGAGCAGCGGCAGATGGATGGTGCCCCGCTCCGCCTCCGACGCGAACCGGGGTGCGTACTCCGCCAGCCGCTCCCCGAGCCAGGCCGCAGCTTCCTTCGCCTCATCCCATGTGCCACGAACTAACGAATGCGGCTTGACCAGCCAATACGCGGTTTCCAGCGGCGGCAAGTCAACGGTTGCGAACTCCGCCGCTACTTCCCGGTAGCGCTGGATCTGTTCCGGCTTGCTTCCGGCCGGGGGCGGCTCGGGATGCGGTGGCCGCCGCAGCGCTTCCTCGTCGAAACGTTCTTTCGGGCCAGTCCACAGATAGCCGTGATGGTGCACCAGTCGTTCCCGTTTCAGTTTTCTTGAGAGGCGAAGGGCCAGCCGGTCCCGACCCGATGGAGGGGGTGGGGCGGGACCGGCTGGAGAGGGGTGGATCAGACGGACGCGCCGAACCGGGCCGGGTCGATACCCGCCGCGTCCAGCTCCGCCGTGGTGAACCGAAGCGGCTCCGCGTCCGGCCGCTTGCTGTCACCGAGTGCCCAGGCGTCCTCGCCGATCCGGGCCAGAGTCACACACCCCTCGGTGCAGGGGCCGCCGCACGCCTTCACGAACGAGGCCCCGTCGATGTCGAGCACGTACAGGTCGGTTCCGTTCAGCATCACTGCACCTTCCTGCTCAACTGATCGCGGCCATGGCTGACCGCCGCCGCCCGTGTCGGGCGGGAGTCCATGGAGGAGAGGGAGAGGCTTCAGCGCCTGGAACCTTGGCCGCAGTCCGTGCAGCGCCAGCACTCGCATGGCGGCCAAGCGCTTGTGAGCAGTGGCGGAAGGTCGTCCGTCGTGGCGACAGCCTGCTCCGGCCCCCAGGTCTGCCCTGAGTCGCGAGAGACCCGCATGGTTATCAGGGGGCGGTCGGCGAAGAGCCTTGAGCCAGCTCCCCTGCTCATGACGCGTACGCCTCTGCGTGCTGCTGGCGCATTTGTGCGTTGGCGTCGGATACGGAGCTGTAGTCGAACGTGGAGCGAGCGTTCTCTCGGGCTACCGATATGGGAAGGCAGCCAGCGCAATCGGCTTTGGGTGACGACTCGCGCGGTGGCTCCGACAGGCACAGCCCTGCTGGCGTGTTGGTTCCATGATCGGAAGTTCCCTTTTCACTCTCCATGCCGCAATTTTCGGCGGGCCGCGGAGGCAGCTCTAGCCTGTTTCCTGTTCCCGCAAAAAGTCGTCTCGGATTCCTTCGACCAGGCCTCGCATGCGGTCGCCAGACAATGTCACTCGTTCGAATCCCTCGAACTTTTCGACGTAGAGACCGACGTCCCTTGGGTCCGTTACCACTACCTCGGCGTGGACGGTTTCAACCGTGACCATTCGATCATCGCGGATGACGAACGCATGATTCGCAATGTCGCGCTGCTGAATCCGCAAAGGGACTATGTGGATGTCCACATGCGGCAGGCGGGAAATGGAAACGATTCGGTCGAGCTGTGCCGCCATCATCTGTGGCGGAACAATACGCCACCGTAGGACAGGCTCTGTCATTATGAACCGCAGCGACTTGGCGTTGTCGTAGAGGATCGCTTGTCGTTCAAGCCTGCCGTTGATCGTTCGGGAGAGAGAGTCCTCACTCAGATCGTGCCGTTGGAGAACGGCACGGATGTACTCCGGCGTCTGGAGCAAGCCTGGCACCAGGGCTGGTTGGAACAGCCGGAGCGTGGACATCTGGGATTCAAGGGCCTTGGCGGCTTGCTGGCCCTTGTGGACTCCGATGCGCTTCAACAGGCGCCAGGCCGTTGCCTCCGTCGCGGATGCCCGCGCGGCCTCGGTGTACTCCACCTTGACCTCGTCCGAGACACCGATGGCGGTCAGGATGCGCTCTACGTCCGTCGCGCTCGCCGCGAGCCTCGCGTTTTCAATCTTGGACAGCTTGGACGGAGACATGAGGGCGCTGCGGGCCACCGCTTTGGCCTCCTTGCCGGAAGCTGCTCGCAGGGCCCGCAGTGCGGCCCCAAGCTGTGCTCTGTTCACGCCCCGTACTTGACCCACCATTCCGTGAACGGTTCCGCGTGGGTGAGTGCCGCGTCACGGTGCCCGGAAAATTCTGCTGCTCTTTCCGGTGGCAGGACTTCCGAGCCCAGGTATGTTCCGGCGCCGTCGTAGTTCATCACGGCCACGGAATCGGAGTCGAAGAGCCAGAAGTCAGGTACGTTTTCCAGGGGGTTCGGCCTGCCGGTGATGTCCAGAATGAAGAACTCCTCATCGCCGGACATGTTCTTCTGGTACCCCCACCCGAGTTCGAATCTAAGGTAGTGCGTGAGCGGGCGGCGCAGAATGTGAACCCGGTAGACTCGTTTCCCTTTTCCGGTGTGCGAGCGTAGTTCTTCGACCCATCCGGCGTTGTAGTCGTCCGGCTGCGGCTCGCCGGCCAGGAACGCGTGATAGGCGTCGACGTTCCCGGATTTGCTGTAGTCGTCGAGGGTTTCTAGCCGGAAGGCTTCGCGCCGGAACGTGTCGAAGAGGTCCCCGAGGGTCCTAGATGAGGTTGTCACGGATGGCCTTCTGGATCAGTTCCATCGGGATCTCGACCAGGGTTTCGTGAGCGGGAACCTGAAGCCCGTGGTCGGTCGGAGTCTCCCCCTGGACCAAGAGCGTGCCACGATCCGTTGCGTAGATTGTTGGGCAGTCCTTGATGTCACACGTGCTGACCAGCTTGGTGACCTTCATGGTCTGGGTTTCCCTCCCTCGTGCCGCTGCCAGTACCCCGCATCTGGGTTGATGCTCCCGAGGGTGGGATGCGCCGGTCAAGCGATCACGGTTGACGGAACGGGAAACCGCGCGACCCGCGCCGGACCTGTTCGTTTGGCGCGTGACGGGTGACGGCCGGTGCTTCTCTGGTGCCGGTGCCGGTGCCGGTGCCGGTGCCGGTGCCGGTGCCGGTGCTGGTCCTGGCGTCGGCTCACGGGGCGAGGGAGAGGAGGAGAGGGCACTGAGTAGCCTGGACGCTCGTGGACTGTTCGACGCGGGGAGTGGCGTGAAGCATCAGCAGGTGCTGGACAAGCTGGCCGCGAGAGGACACGTCCAAGCGCTGGACGAGGAACTGGCGCGCTGGGTGAACTGGCGGATGAGCACCCCGCCGCCCACGCACGAGGAACTCACCCGTCAGGTGACCGGCCCCGTGCTCACCCGTTGGCGTTGCCTGCTCGACTGCGACGACGCGCGTCCCGCGACGAAGAACGTGGTGTGGGTGGCGCTTGCCACGGTGCTGCACAAGTACGGCTTCCAGGACGCGGATGTCACCGCGCGCGCGATCAGGGCGGTCGATGAGCTCAACCGCGATGTCGTGCTCTCCGACGCCTTCGAGCGCCAGTCGGAGGACATCAAGAGGTTCCTGTCCGCGGCCCCCTCTCCGCTGACCCGCAAGCCGAGCGTCCCCCGCTCCCTCACGTTCCTGCGTGCGGGTGACGTCCTGTCCATCGAGGTGAGCGGGCGCTTCCACGCCGCGTACGTGTGGAAGGTGACGGACCTCAACGAGGCGCCCGTGATCGAGTTCTACGAGGGCACGTTCAGCCAGCCGCCCACCATGGCCGAACTGGCGGGCCGCGGGGCGGCTCGGCCAGCGGCGCAGGCCCGTTTCCGCGTCACCGGTCTCACGTACCTGCCGGACCCGGCCCACCAGGTCAGGGCGGTCGCGGCGGCGCACGCGGACGGGCCGCGCGGCGGGGAACCCGTCCCCGGTCAGGGCTTGTACGAGGTGACGGACGTGATGACGCTCCAGCGGCGGATGGCGGACCTGTTCGGGCCGGTCGCCGTCTGATCAGCGGGAGAGCCCGGGGAGTCGGCCGGGCCGGGCGTCACGGTCGCCTCGGCCACCGCGCGGCACACCCCGTGCTTCCCGTGCTTCCTGTACTTCCCGTGCTTCCCGTGCTTCCCGCGCGTCCTGCCCGTTCCGACGCATCCGAAGTCAGCCGTTGACGAGGTGGTCGATGTGGTGGTCGAGCACGCGTCGGGCGGCATCCGGCGAGCGGTACCCAAGAGCGACGTCCACGCCGAGGCTCGTGGCGAGCGACCAGCAGATGTCGGCGTCCATGAGCGCTTCCTCACGCGGCTGGGAGCCTCGCTCCTGCCGGGCCGCGGTGATGAGCCCGGCGGTGAAGGAGAGCAGTTCGTCACTGCCCGGAGCCAGGACGTTGGTCATGGCCGGGTCGGACACGGACCGCCCCGCCACAGCCAGGCAGAAGCGCATGAGCCGCGTGCTCTTCTCGTCGGAGCTGATCAGAGCGTGGAGGCATGCGCGAAGCACGGCTTTCGGGGCGGGCTCGCCGACCGCGCCGATCGCGTTCTCGATATGGGCGTTCACCGCCCCGACGGCCCGGTCGAGCGCGTCGCGGATCAGGGCCTGCATCGAGGAGTAGTAGTGCTGTACGTGTCCCATGGAGACGCCTGCCTCGTCGGCGACCTTGCGTAGCGTCACCTGTTCGATGCCGCCTCGCATCGCCAACTCCCAGACAGCCTCGACCAATCGCCGCCGACGCCCCTCGGCATCCACGATCTTCGGCATGGCGCCTCCGTCCTCCATCTTTTGCCATGCAACTGCATTGCGAAACATGTCCGCGGCCTTTTACAGTGCAGGTGCACCGTAACCGTCCCGGCGGCCGTGGACGTGCGACCGCCCCAGGCGGCGCTTCTGTGCGGCAGCGACGCTCCCGGACCTGGAAGGCATCACATGAAGTACGGCATCCTGCAGGCCCTCGGTGTGGGTCTTCTCGTCCTGGGGGCCAAGGGGGCGATCCGCCAGCTCTTCGACCACGACAACGCCGGACTGCTCGCCTGGCTGCCGGGCGGGTTCGCGGTCAGCATCACCGTCCACGTTCTCGCCGCCGCGGGCGGTGTGGCCCTCGCGGGCTGGGCCCGCACCGCGGCGAAGGCGGCCGACCGCGCCAGCTGAGGGTGGACGCGCGCACCAGGTCCCTTCCGGTGCCGCGTCCGCCCGCTGAGACCTTCACTTCCCCGCTGTCGAACCACTCTCCATGGGTTCGACGAAGGGGGTCCGCCACTCCGGGCGCGGGTCGGCGCCAAGGCTCGTCCAGTACTCCCTCCCGCGGACAATCCGTCCGTCGTGGACGGACCAGAACGAGACGGCGCGGAACACCCCGATGCCTTCATGCGGAACCTCGACCTCGGAGACGGCCTCATCGCCGTCGGCCACGATCCGCAGCACGCGAATCGACCAGCCCTCCAGGTACTCACGGTTCACCGCGACGTAGTTCTCCCGGCCCACGATGCGTTCACCGCTGACCGGCCACTCGATGACGGCATCCTCTGCGACCAGTGCGCCGACGCCATCCCAGTCCCGTGCCTGCATCCGGTCCCACAGCGCCTCGATTACTTCTGAATTCTCCATAAAGCGGAATCCTGTCAGGCACGTCTGACACTCGCCCTCGGGCCGCTGTCGTCCCGGCTCGTGGCTTGTCAGGCGGCTGTGTGGTGTGGGGTGCGGCAGTCGCGGCAGTGGCCGGGGTGGGGGGAGCGGAAGGCGCGGTCGCAGCCGTCGCAGTTCTGGA
>NZ_JBHVVM010000033.1:0-94659 GCF_042883525.1 Streptomyces sp. NPDC058195 | reverse complement strand
CAGGGGGGACCCTGTGGGAGAGTAGGACGCCGCCGAACTCCTTTTCGGGAAAGCCCCGTGTCCGTCAGGACACGGGGCTTTTTCGCGTTCCCGAAGATATGAACCGGGCCGGGTACGAGGTTGTATGCCGGGACGCGGACCGCCGCAGCGGCCGGACGCTCAGAGCCGCCCGGCCGCCTTGAGCGCGAGGTAGGCGTCGGCCAGGGCAGGCGCGAGGTTGTCAGGGGTCGCATCGACGACCACCGCGCCGTGCCGCTGAAGCTGTTCCGCAGTGCGGAGCCGCCTGGCTTGGGCCTGTGTGGCCGCTGCCGCTTCGTAGACCGCGTCCACTGTGCCTCTCGCCCCTGCCATCTTCTCGACGTGGGGGTCGGCCACGGAAGCCACCAGCACGGTGTGGCGTTGGGTGAGACGACGGAGTACAGGAAGCAGTCCTTCCTCGACTGGGGCCGCGTCCAGGCCTGTGAACAGCACCACCAGGGACCGTCGAGGCGTGTCGGCTAGTACGGCCGCGACGAGGCCCCGGGCATCCGTTTCCACGAGCTCCGGCTCGATGGGGGCCAGGGCGTTCACCATGGCCGGGAGCACGTCCCCCGCGGACCGCCCCTGAACCCGTGTGCGTACGCGGCGGTCGTAGGCGAGGAGGTCCACGCGGTCGCCCGCTCGCGTGGCCAGCGTCATCAGCAGAAGGGCCGCGTCCATGGCGGCATCGAGCCGGGGCACGTCCCCGACACGCCCCGCCGACGTCCGGCCGGTGTCCAGAACGAGGAGGATGTGACGGTCCCGCTCGGGGCGCCACGTGCGTACGGCAACGGCGGACTGGCGCGCAGTGGCCCGCCAGTCGATGGACCGGGTGTCGTCGCCGGGTACATACGCGCGCAGGCTGTCGAACTCCGTGCCGTCACCCCTGACGAGGATGCTGGTGCGGCCGTCGAGCTCACGCAGCCTCGCGAGGCGGGACGGCAGATGCTTCCGGCTGGTGAAGGGCGGCAGGACTCGTACGGTCCACGGAACCTGGTGGCTGCCCTGCCGGGCGGCAAGGCCCAGAGGACCGAACGAGCGGACGGTGACCTGCTCGGCCCGGCGGTCGCCCCGCCGCGACGGCCGCAGAAGGGTGGTCAGCCGACGGCGTTCGCCAGCCGGGACCGTGAACGTGTGGCGCGAGGAGTTTCGCTTCGCTCCCGCGGACCAGCTGCTGGGGGGCCAGGCATCGCGCAGATGCGCGCGCAGCCGACGGCGGGAAGGGTTGATTACGGTGAGTTGCACGTCGACCGTTTCGCCGAGTCGAACGCTTGTGTCACCGGACCGGGTGAACTGAAGTGTTCGCACTGGCGCTGCCAGGGCGTAGTCGCAGAGAATTGCCAACGAGAGCGGTGCGTTGACTACCAGCAAGCCGGTCCAGCTGGGCGCCAGAATGCCTACGGGGAGTGATCCCAGGGCGGCCAGCAGGGCGGTGCGTCCGGTCAGGGCCACGGTCACCGCCTCATCGGGGTACGGGGGCGTGGGCGAGGACGGCTGTGATGACGGAGTCGGGGGTGACACCCTCCATCTCCGCCTCGGGCCGCAGTTGGATGCGATGACGAAGTGTGGGGAGTGCCAGGGCTTTCACGTCATCCGGAATGACGTAGTCCCGGCCGGTGAGCCAGGCCCAGGCACGTGCGGTCGACAGCAGAGCGGTGGCGCCCCGGGGGGAGACACCGCGGGAGAGCGAGGGGGATTCGCGGGTGGCACGACAGATATCGACGACATAGCCGACGATCTCGGGGGAGACCGTGGTCCGGGCGACCGCGTTACGGGCGGCCGCCAGGTCGGAGAGGCCGGCTACGGGGCGTATGCCCGCCGCATCGAGGTCGCGCGGACTGAAGCCCTGAGCGTGACGGGTGAGGACACTGATCTCGTCTTCCCGCGAAGGCAGGGGCACTGTCAGCTTGAGGAGGAACCGGTCCAGCTGGGCCTCGGGCAGTGGGTAGGTGCCTTCGTATTCGACGGGGTTCTGCGTGGCGGCCACAAGGAAGGGGTCGGGCAGTTGCCGAGGGGTTCCGTCCACCGTGACCTGACGCTCCTCCATGGCTTCAAGGAGGGAGGACTGGGTTTTGGGAGGGGTGCGGTTGATCTCGTCCGCAATGAGCAGATGGGTGAAGACGGGACCGGGCTGGAATGAGAACTCGGCGGTGCGGGCGTCGTAGACGAGTGAGCCGGTGACATCGCTCGGCATCAGGTCAGGGGTGAACTGGACTCGCTTGGTGTCGAGTTCGAGGGATGCGGCGAGCGCCCGAACCAGCAGGGTCTTGGCGACCCCGGGGACGCCTTCGAGCAGGACGTGACCTCGGCAGAGCAGGGCTACGACGAGCCCGGTGACGGCCGGGTCCTGGCCGACGACGGCCTTGGCGATCTCTGAGCGCAGCGCTTCCAGAGAAGCGCGTGCTGCGTCGCCGTTGCCGAGGGACTCGGTGACTTCGGCGGACACCGGGGGCGAGGCGCTCATGACGTGCGTACCTCTCTTTCGAGGGAGTCGAGACGGTCTGCCAACTGGACGAGAGCGGCGTCGTCGGACGGGGCGGGGCCGAAGAGCACGGTCTGGGGGCTGTCGTCGGTGCTGTTCAGGCGGGCAGAAAGGGCATGGACGAGCACGGAGGGGGAGTGAGCGTCATGTGGGGAGACGCCGATGAGCGGGGCGATACGGGTGCGGGTGGCGGAGCGCAGAGAGTCGGCAGCCCGGTCGCGTGCGTTCGCCTTGCGGTAGAGGCGGGCGAGGCCCTCGGTGGATTCCGAGGCGCGGACGGCCACGGGCAGGTTCTCGGCCACCAGGGGCCCCAGGCGGCGGGCCCGCCAGAGGGCGGCGAGCACAGCGGCCAGCGCGAGCTGCAGGCTGGCCCACAGCCAGCCCCCGGGGATCAGGTCACCGATACTGAGGTCGGCGGTGCCGGTATCAGGGCTGCCACCGCCGCCCTCGGCGGCAGCGGGGAGATCGGCGAGCGAGGGGAGGTACCAGATCAGACGAGGGCGGGAACCGAGGAGTTGCAGGGCCAGGGAGGCGTTGCCCTGATGGGCCAGCCTGGCGTTGTGAAGAAGGTCGGGAGAGCCGAGGAGTACGGTCTCGCCCGGTCCCCGCTCGACCAGGAGCATGGTGGGGAGGCCGCCGTCCGGGAAACAGCCGGTGGCGTTGCGTCCGTGCGCGGCATAACGGAGCCCTCCCGTCTCGGCACGTCCGGCACTGCGGGCGGCGGGCAGGGAGCATGCGGGAGTGCGCGCGGCCACCGGCCCGGCGGGCTTCGCCGTGACGCCGGGGGCCAGAGTGCGCAGGGACGGGGTGTCCGCGGCCAGGAGTACGGTGCGGCCGGCCGATGCGTCTGCTGCGGCGCGGAGCTCGTTCCGCTGGCCGGGGCTCAGCAGATTGGGGGCGGTGACGAGCAGGGTGGCGTCGGGGCCGAGACCGGCGGTGGCGTCCGCGAGCGTGGTGGCCACGTGGACGGAGACGCCGCGATCCCTGAGCAGTTCTGCGACAGCCCGGCTGCCGTAGGGATCGGCGGAGCGGGGGTCGAGGCGGCCGTGCTGGTCCCCGGAGCGGAAGGACGCCAGGGCGACCCCGGCGGCGACGAGCACGAGAAGGGCGAGGAGCAGGCCGCGGACACGGGTCCAGATCTGGCGAGGGGTGAGGGCCACCGAGGTGGGAGCGGCGCTTGCCCCGGTCACTGGGCCACTCCTCGGGCCGCCGCGGTTGCCAGGAGCGGCTTGGCGGCATCGAGGTCGACGTCCAGCGTTCGTAGGGACAGATATGCCGGCTGGTCGGCGGTGCGGCCACCGTATGTGACGTCGTCGAAGGCCCTGGCGGCGGCGCGGAGCCGGGGTGCGTGTGCGGGAAGCCAGGTGCCCGCCTCGTCGGCCGCTTCGTCCGCGGTGCGGCCGGAGCGGGGGTCCAGCAGGGCACGCTCCTCCAAGGACCGGACGATGGCGCGCATCCGTTCCTGGACTGCCTCGTTCCAGCGCTGCGCGGCGGCGTGGTCCTCGGAGGCCTGCCGGTACTCCGCCGCGCTGCGGGGGCGGTCGTCGAAGAGGCCCGGCGCGGATCGCGCGGTGCGATGCGGAGTGCCCAGCCGCCACCGGAGCGCGGCAGCCAGGCCGATCACGACCAGCACGAGCACGACCAGGCCCCCGGGCGCGGCGCGGGAGGCCGTGTCCAGGAGATCGCTGATCCAGTCCCAGAGTGTGTCGAGGCCCCGCTGGAGCAGGTGGGGATCGTTCTCGTGGTACATCGGTTTGGACAGTTCGCGCTCTGCGGCCTCGCGGGCGGGAACGCGTGGGGTGTCCACGGGCGTCCCGCCGCTCGCGTGGATCAGTAGCCGTGCCGCTGTGGTGCCCCCCGCCCCCGACACGGCATCAGCTCCCGGTGTCGTATCCGGGCAGGCCCGCGGCCCGGCCGAGTTCGAGGTCGAGCGCTTCGCGGCGGATGCGCTGATCGACGTAGAGCAGCACCGTCACGCCTGCGGAGAGTGCGTAAGTGATCATCGAGATGATCACGCCGCCGATACCGGAGATGATCAGGAAGGGCCAGCCGAAGTCCGCGGAGTTGGTCATGAAGGCGGATCCGGCTTCGTTGCCGTCCGAGGTCACCGCGATGACGCCGAGCGGAATGCTGATGATCAGCGCCACGATCAGCGCCACGATGAGCGTCAGCAGCGTGGTCAGCGCCAGGATGCCGAAGATCCGCCACCAGGCGCCCTTGACGAGCTTCGCGGAGCGGCGCATGGAGGCGATGACCGGCTGCCGCTCCAGCATCAGGGCCGGAAAAGCGAGGGCGAAGCGGACCATCAGCCAGATGAAAGCGGCAAACCCGGCCACAAAGCCGAGGAGGGCGAGTCCGGCCCCCGCGGCACCGCCAGCGAGTATGCCCGGAAGCATGCCCACGGCCATGACGCCGGAGCCGATCAGCACCAGCAGCAGGATCAGCCCAAGCAGCGGAAGAAGCCTGGGGCGGGCTTCGGCCCAGGCTTCGGAAAGGGATACCGGGCGGCCCAGCACCGAACGGCTGACCACCACGGTCAGCAAGGATGTGCTGATCAGAACGGCGATCATGCTGATGAGCAGGGACGGTACGTCGTAGAAGGCGGCCGACTGGGCGTCGTCGACGACCTGTCGCAGCGCTTCCGGCCCGGTGGCGTTCGGGTCGATCGGCTTGGGCGCCGGCAGCAGGAAGCGTTCGATGGCGATGGTCGCGGTCTGGGCGAGCACGGACACCGTGAGGGTGATGCCGAGAGCGGTGCGCCAGTGGGTGCGCATCGCGGAGACCGCCCCGTCGAGGATCTCGCCGACGCCGAGGGGGCGGAGCGGGATGACGCCGGGCTTGGCCGCAGCGGGGGGCTGCCCCCAGCCAGGCCCGTACGGTCCGCCGCCCCAGCCAGGTCCCTGCGGTCCGCCGCCCCAGCCCGCCGGGGGCGGAGGGGCGCCGGGGCCCGTGCCAGGAGGGCTCGGCGGGGACCACTGTCCGGCGGGCGGCTGGGTGGAGGACCCGCTGCCTGCCGGGCCGCTGCCGTCGAGGGGCTCGGAGGGACGGGGGACGCTGGCGCCCTGGCCCTCGGAGGGGGCGGATCCGGGCGAGGCCCAACCCGGAGTGTCGTTCATTCGCGCTCCTTCACGGTTCCGCCCGCTGATCGGGGCGGCAGGCTGGCAGCCATCGTGCCACGCGCCGCTCCGGTACGGACCGGTGCTCCATGTCCTTCCGTACCTTCATCTGCGGGCGGCTCAGCGGGCAGACTGGGCGGATGGCTGATCAGAACGAGCAATCGCCGGTGGGCAGTGAGCCTCCCGCGCCTCCTGTACTTCGTTGGGTCGAGCCCCCGGAGGGGCCCGCGCTGGCGATTCTCGACCAGACCCGACTGCCCTCGGAGGAGGTCGAGCTGGTGTGCGCCGACGTGCCCGCCCTCGTCCGGGCGATCCGGACGCTCGCGGTGCGGGGCGCCCCCTTGCTGGGCATCGCGGGGGCGTACGGGGTGGCCCTCGCGGCCGCGAAGGGGGACGACGTGGCGCTGGCCGCGGAGCTGCTGGACCGGGCGCGGCCCACCGCGGTGAACCTGGGGTACGGGGCGCGGCGGGCCGCCGGGGCGTACCGGGACGCGGTCGGGAAGGGGGCGGACGCGGAGCGGGCCGCGGCGGCGGTGCTGGCCGAGGCCAGGGCGCTACACCGCGAGGACGCCGAGGCCAGCGGGCGTATGGCGCGGCACGGCCTCGCCCTGCTGGAGGAGTTGCTGCCGGGGGGCGGTGGGCACCGGTTGCTGACCCACTGCAATACGGGGGCGCTCGTCTCCGGCGGGGAGGGCACGGCCTTCGCGGTAGCGCTCGGGGCGCACCGGGAAGGGCGGCTGCGGCGGCTGTGGGTGGACGAGACCCGCCCGCTGCTCCAGGGTGCCCGGCTGACGGCGTACGAAGCGGCGCGCCACGGAATGCCGTACAGCCTGCTCACGGACAACGCCGCGGGTTCGCTCTTCTCCGCGGGAGAGGTGGACGCCGTGCTCATAGGGGCGGACCGCATCGCCGCCGACGGATCGGTGGCGAACAAGGTGGGGAGCTACCCGCTGGCGGTGCTCGCGAAGTATCACCACGTACCGTTCATCGTGGTCGCCCCGACCACGACCGTGGATCTGGGCACCGCGGACGGCGCTTCGATCGTCGTCGAGCAGCGACCGGCGACCGAAGTGACGGAGCTCACATCTCCGCAGGCCGGAGTGGCGGGGCAGGGCGCCGCGGGGCTGCCCGTGGCACCAAGGGGAACTCCCGCGTACAACCCCGCGTTCGATGTCACGCCGCCGGAGCTGGTCACGGCGATCGTCACGGAGGAAGGGGCGGTTTCGCCGGTCACAGAGGCCGGACTGGCAGCGTTGTGTGCCAGGTCATCGCAGGTAACGATTAGCTAATGGGATGATGTCGAATATGAAGGGACGCGTCCTTGTCGTCGACGACGACACCGCACTGGCCGAGATGCTCGGGATTGTGCTGCGTGGTGAAGGTTTCGAGCCGTCGTTCGTAGCGGACGGTGACAAGGCACTTGCCGCATTTCGTGAGGCCAAGCCGGACCTGGTCCTGCTGGATCTCATGCTGCCCGGTAGGGACGGCATCGAGGTCTGCAGACTGATCAGGGCCGAGTCGGGTGTGCCGATCGTCATGCTCACTGCCAAGAGCGACACGGTCGATGTGGTGGTGGGTCTGGAGTCAGGGGCCGACGACTACATCGTGAAGCCGTTCAAACCCAAGGAGCTGGTTGCGCGTATCAGGGCACGTCTGCGTAGGTCCGAGGAGCCGGCACCGGAGCAGCTGACCATCGGTGACCTGGTCATCGATGTGGCAGGGCACTCGGTGAAGCGGGAGGGGCAGTCCATCGCCCTCACCCCGCTGGAGTTCGACCTGCTGGTCGCGCTCGCCCGTAAGCCGTGGCAGGTCTTCACCCGCGAGGTGCTGCTTGAGCAGGTGTGGGGCTATCGCCACGCCGCTGACACCCGGCTGGTGAACGTACATGTCCAGCGGCTGCGCTCCAAGGTGGAGAAGGATCCTGAGCGTCCGGAGATCGTGGTGACCGTCCGCGGCGTCGGTTACAAGGCCGGACCGAGCTGACATGCCCCCGAGTAGCGCTGCTCCGCAGCCCGGGGAGCCGGGAGCCCGTGCGGAGCGGGCTGCCGGACCAGGAGACAAGGCGTTCCGGTTCGGGCGCCTTCTGCAGGGCGGCCGGTTGTTCCACGACCGGGCGCCCGGTGGCCCCGTGCCGCGCCTGCTGATGCGATGGGTGCGGCGTCCGCTGCTTCCCGCCGTACGGCTCTGGCGGCGCAATCTCCAGCTCCGGGTCGTCGCTGGCACGCTGCTCATGTCGCTCGGGGTGGTGCTGCTCCTCGGGCTGGTCGTGATCGGGCAGGTACGCAACGGCCTGCTCGAGGCCAAGGGCAAGGCCGCCCAGACCCAGGCGGCGGGTGGTTTCGCCGCGGCCCAGGAGAAGGCGAACGCCCCGCTCACCCCCGGTGGCCAGCGCGGTGACCCCGCGGACGGCGCCACCGCGAACAACTCCTGGCGGACCGAGCTCGTCGACCAGCTCGCCAGCGGTGGGAAGAACGCCTTCAACGTGGTGGCGCTCAGCGCCGACGAGGGAACGCGCGCGCCGCGCGGCTCGGGCAGCGTGGAGGCGGTGAGCATCCCGCAGCGGCTGCGGGACGAGGTGAACAAGGGGCCCGGGGCGTACCAGACGTACTCCGAGATCCAGTACGCCAACGGGCAGCCGCCGCAGCCAGGGCTGGTCGTGGGCAAGCGGCTCTACGACATCGATCACAACCCGTACCAGCTCTATTACCTCTTCCCGCTGTTGCAGGAGGAGAAGTCGCTGACGCTCGTCAAGGGCACGCTGGCGACCGCCGGGCTCTTCCTGGTCGCGCTGCTCGGCGCCATCGCCTGGTTCGTGGTGCGGCAGGTCGTCACGCCGGTACGGATGGCGGCCGGTATCGCCGAGCGGCTGTCCGCGGGCAGGCTGCAGGAGCGGATGAAGGTCACCGGCGAGGACGATATCGCCCGCCTCGGCGAGGCCTTCAACAAGATGGCGCAGAACCTTCAGCTGAAGATCCAGCAGCTGGAGGAGCTCTCCCGGATGCAGCGGCGCTTCGTCTCCGACGTCTCCCACGAGCTGCGGACGCCGCTGACGACCGTACGGATGGCCGCCGACGTCATCCATGAGGCGCGCAGCGATTTCGATCCCGTGACGGCGCGCTCCGCGGAGCTGCTCGGTGATCAGCTCGACCGGTTCGAGTCGCTGCTCTCGGATCTGCTGGAGATCAGCCGGTTCGACGCGGGTGCCGCTGCCCTGGAGGCGGAGCCGATAGATCTGCGGCAGGTCGTACGGCGGGTGATCGGCGGGGCCGAGCCGCTGGCCGAGCGCAAGGGCACCCGGATCCGGGTGGTCGGCGACGAGCAGCCGGTGATAGCGGAGGCCGACGCCCGGCGCGTCGAGCGTGTCCTGCGCAACCTCGTGGTCAACGCCGTCGAGCACGGCGAGGGCCGTGACGTCGTGGTGCGGATGGGGGCGGCGGGCGGCGCGGTCGCCGTGGCCGTCCGGGACTACGGCGTGGGGCTCAAGCCCGGCGAGGCGACGCGGGTGTTCAACCGCTTCTGGCGGGCGGATCCGGCCCGCGCGCGGACGACCGGGGGCACCGGTCTGGGGCTCTCCATCGCGGTGGAGGACGCCCGGTTGCACGGCGGGTGGCTGCAGGCGTGGGGCGAGCCCGGCGGCGGTTCGCAGTTCCGTCTGACCCTGCCGCGTACGGCGGACGAGCCGTTGCGCGGGTCGCCGATACCGCTGGAGCCCGAGGACTCTCGGGGCAACCGGGAGCGCCGCGAACGGCCCGCCCTGCCGAGGACCGGGAGCGAGCACCGGCTGACGGCCGTGCCGAACCAGCCAGGCGGCGAGGACAGGCTTCCCGGGCCGCCCCGGGCCCCTGCCGCGCCTCGGACGGCGCCCGCCTCGGTGCATCCGGCGGCCCTGCCCGGGAGCGGGGCGCGCGTGGTCGCACGCCATGCCGAGGAGCGGCCGGGCGGCGAATCGGACACGGTGGTGCAGGACCCGGAACGGGGAGGGACGAATCGTGGGCACTGACCCTCGCGGCGAGGGCAGGGGGCGGGTGCTGGGACTTTCCGCCCTGATCGGATGCGGTGCGGTGCTGCTGTCCGCGTGCGGCTCGATGCCGGTCACCGGGGACGTGAAGGCGGTTGACGCTTCCCAGCCCGGGGACTCCCAGGTGCAGGTGTACGCCGTCGCCCCGCGTGACGACGCGACTCCCAACGAGGTGGTCGACGGCTTCCTGGAGTCCATGACCAGCGATGACCCGCGCTTCAGGACGACCCGTCAGTACCTGACGAAGGGGGCGGCGGCGGCTTGGAAGCCGAACGCCTTCATTACGGTGCTCACCAAGGCGCCGACCAGGAAGGACCGCCCGCTGCGCGGCATCGACCGCAACCTCACCGAGGTCACCTACACGCTGACCGGCGAGAAGGTGGCGACGGTCGACGCCCAGAACGCCTACCAGCCGGTCGCGCCCACCGGCTACGAACAGACCCTGCACCTGGTGAAGGAGGAGGGGCCGGACGGCAAGGAGTGGCGGATCGATCACGTACCTGACGGCCTGCTGCTGGGGCAGTCGGACTTCCGGCGCCTCTACCGTTCCGTGAACAAGTACTACTTCGCGGCCGGGCGGTCCGAGGAACAGCCGACGCTGGTCGCCGACCCCGTCTACCTCCGCAGCCGGACGGACCCCGTCACGGGGATGGACACGGTGACGCAGTCCGTCCGCAGCCTGCTCGCGGGGCCGACCGACTGGCTGCGCCCGTCGGTGGCGACCCGGTTCCCGCCCGGTACGGCGCTGAAGAAGGGGGTCACCTCGCTGACGCCCGACGACCGCAACGTGCTGAAGGTGCCGCTCGACAAGAAGGCGGACGGCGTCGGGCAGCGCTCCTGCCGCATGATGGCCTCGCAGATCCTCTACACCCTGAAGGACCTGACGTCCGCGCGGGTCGAGCAGGTCGAACTGCAGCGGTCCGACGGCTCCGCCCTGTGCCTGCTCGGTACGGACCAGGCGGAGGAGTTCGCCCCCGACGGTTCGTCGAGCGGGCCGGACAGTCAGTACTTCGTCGACGACAAGGGGCACGTCGAGCGAATACCCGGGAGCACCAAGGGCAGTGGGATACCGGAGCCGGTGTCCGGCCCGTTCGGTGACGGGCCGGTGCGGATGGGCGCGGTGGGTGTGGCCCGGGACGAGCAGTCGGCGGCGGCGGTCTCGCATGACGGAACGTCTCTCTACGTGTCGTCCATCGTCGCGGACGAAGGGCTTCCCGAGGCCTCGGTGATCAGCCACGCCCGTAAGGAGAAGGACCGGCTGTCGACCCCGAGCTGGGACGCCCGGGGTGATCTGTGGGTGGCCGACCGCGATCCCGGCAACCCGAGGCTGCTGTGGCTGCCCGGGGGCACCGGCGAGCAGCAGGAGGTCGCCGTGCCCGAGCTGGGCGGTGGCCGGATCGAGGCGGTGCGCATGTCCGCGGACGGGGTGCGGGTCGCCCTGCTGGTGAACGAGGACGGGCGCAACACGCTCAAGATCGGCCGGGTCGAACGGAGCGGACCGGCGTCGGCGCGGAAGGTGTCCGTGGTGGACCTGCGCCAGGCGGCGCCGCAGCTGACGGATGTGACGGCGATGTCGTGGTCGGGCCGCAGCCGTCTGGTGGTGGTCGGCAAGGAGCAGGACGGCGTGCAGCAGGTGCGCTATGTGCAGGCGGACGGTTCGACGTCCGCGTCGGGTGTGCTGCCGGGGGTGAACCAGGTGTCGTCGGTCGCGGCGGCGGACGACGAGCAGCTTCCGCTGATGGCGGCCACGTCCAGCGACGGGATCGTCAAGCTGTCGCCGGGGGACAACTGGCAGACGGTGGTCAAGAGCGGGTTCTCGCTGGTCTACCCCGGCTGACGGTGTCCGAAGGGGCGCTGGGGTGCCCGGGTGGGGCACTCCAGGGCACCGGCGGGCCCGGCCCGGGTTTTCCACAGGGGTGGCCGGTTCGCCGGGGGAAGCGCACAGTGGGGTCATGCGGGGGTGGTGGCGGGAGATCTCCGGCCTGGTGCTGCCGGTGTCCTGCGGCGGCTGCGGCAGGCCGCGCGTGGAGCTGTGCCCGGAGTGCCGCGCGGAGCTGTACGGCGGGGTTCCGCGCCGGGTGAGCCCCGTTCCCGAACCGGCGGGGCTGCCGGTGGTGCACGCGGCCGCCGCGTACGAGAACGCGGTGCGGGCGGTGCTGCTGGGCCACAAGGAGCGCGGTGAGCTCGGGCTGGCCGGGGCGCTCGGTACGGCGCTGGCGGGTGCGGTACGAACGGGTGCGGTGCGGGCGGGGGCCGTGGCCGGTTCGCTGCTGCTCGTACCGGTGCCGTCGGCGCGGCGCGCGGTGGCGGCGCGGGGCCATGACCCGACGCGGCGGATCGCGCTGGCCGCGGCGCGGGAGCTGCGGCGTGACGGCGTCCGGGCCCAGGTGGTTCCGGTACTGCGGCAGCGGCGTGAGGTGGCCGACCAGGCGGGGCTGGACGCCCGGCGGCGGCAGACGAACCTGGCGGGGGCACTGGAGGTCGTGGCCGGGGGCGAGCGGCTGCTCACGGCCGGACGGGTGGTGCTGGTGGACGACCTTCTGACGACCGGAGCCTCGCTCGCCGAGGCGGCGCGGGCGGTGCGGGAAGCCCGGGACGTACCGCCGGGAGCAGGGGAGGCGCGGGGGGCGCGCGGGCCGCTCGGCTCTGTCCGGGACCGCGGCGGGCAGGCGGCTGTTGTCGCAGTATCTCCCTCGGCCTTCGAAATAAACCGGAACTCTCGGTGAACTCCCTGCGTTGCAGGTAATGAGTAGGAAAAACAGCCCGATCGGAGGTACGTGCGAGTAGCGGGTGCCGACATCCGGCCAGGCAGGCTATGTTCGGTTGTGAGGAATGGCGAATGCCAAACCTCGCCGAATGCACCGCCAGGTTTCGGGCAGGCAACACACCAGTAGTCCAGACACTGGAATTCGGTGGGGCCGAGGTTCCACCGCTGGGGGAGGAGGAGGTGGAAGTCACCGAGTCCGCGGCTCCGGTCGTCACCGGAGCCTGGTGCAAAAGGGAGATGCTCCGCCGCTGAGCGGAGCGATCCGGGAACGGAGTTCTGCGTGGACATCGTCGTCAAGGGCCGCAAGACCGAGGTGCCTGAGCGGTTCCGCAAGCACGTGGCCGAAAAGCTGAAGCTGGACAAGATCCAGAAGTTCGACGGCAAGGTGATCAGCCTCGACGTCGAGGTGTCCAAGGAGCCGAATCCCCGTCAGGCCGACCGTTCCGACCGGGTGGAGATCACGCTCCGTTCGCGTGGCCCGGTCATCCGGGCGGAGGCGGCCGCAGGCGATCCGTACGCAGCACTGGACCTGGCCACCGGCAAGCTGGAGGCGCGGCTGCGCAAGCAGCACGACAAGCGCTACAGCCGTCGGGGCAGTGGCCGGATTCCCGCTGCGGAGGTCGCCGAGACCGTGCCGGGGGCGGCGTCGTTCAACGGCGAGGGAGATCTGGTCGTCGATGAGACGACCGATTCCGTGCCCACCACCAGGATCGGCTCGCTGGAGGTTCAGGGCGAGGGTCCGCTGGTGATGCGCGAGAAGACGCACGTCGCCGCGCCGATGTCGCTTGACCAGGCGCTCTACGAGATGGAACTGGTCGGGCACGACTTCTATCTGTTCGTCGACTCCGAGACCAAGGAGCCCAGTGTCGTCTACCGGCGGCACGCCTACGACTACGGCGTCATCCACCTGAGGACCGACCCGCTGGCCGCCGACGAGGCGGGTGGCGCGGGCGGCGCGCTCGGCGGCTGATATCCGTCCTTCCGCGGGTGCCCCTGGAGTGCCTGTGCGCCCCCGGGGGCATCCGCGTGCGACCACAGGATCACCGCTCCGACGTCGCGGCATGGAATCATGGCGTCCCAAGCCAACCGGGGTTCCGTGAACTGCCGTTGGTGAACAGTGGACAGTGTGTGGACTTCAGGCCATGGCCTTCAGGGGGAGGAACGATGGCGGACACCTTCGGGCCCGTGCGTGACGCGAACGACGCCGACGAGATCGCCGGTGCCGGCGCGGACAGCGGTTTCCGGAAGGAGCCGATCAGAGTTCTCGTGGTGGACGACCACGCGCTCTTCCGCAGAGGGCTGGAGATCGTTCTCGCCCAGGAGGAGGACATCCAGGTCGTCGGTGAGGCGGGCGACGGGTCGGAGGCGGTCGACCAGGCCGCCGATCTGCTCCCCGACATCGTCCTGATGGACGTACGGATGCCCAAGCGCGGTGGTATCGAAGCCTGCACGGCCATCAAGGAGGTGGCCCCCAGCGCGAAGATCATCATGCTGACGATCAGCGACGAGGAGGCCGACCTCTACGACGCCATCAAGGCCGGAGCCACCGGCTATCTCCTCAAGGAGATCTCCACGGACGAGGTGGCCACGGCCATTCGCGCGGTCGCCGACGGACAGTCCCAGATCAGTCCTTCCATGGCGTCCAAGCTGCTTACCGAGTTCAAATCGATGATCCAGCGGACCGACGAACGCAGACTGGTTCCCGCGCCGCGCCTCACCGACCGGGAACTCGAAGTCCTCAAGCTCGTTGCCACGGGCATGAACAATCGCGATATCGCGAAGGAACTGTTCATTTCCGAGAACACGGTGAAGAACCACGTCCGCAACATTCTGGAGAAGCTGCAGTTGCACTCCAGGATGGAGGCCGTGGTCTATGCCATGCGGGAGAAGATCCTGGAGATCAGGTAAGGGCGGCCGGCCAGGCGCACCGGCTCGGGCGCGCCGGGGAGCACCGGCTCAGGCCAGAGCGCGGGCGATTTCCCGGGCGAGCGGCTCGCGCAGCTCCGCCGCGTCGACCCGCTCCAGCCGGACGCCGGTGCACCCGACCCAGGACGCGGCCTCCGCCAGTGCCTCGGCCATCGGTGCCACGGCCTTCCGGCCCGCCAGCGACACCTGCCGGGCGACCAGGGTGGCGCCCTCGCGCGCCGGGTCGACCCGGCCCAGCAGCTTCCCGCCCGCCAGCAGGGGCATCGCGAAGTATCCGTGGACCCGCTTGGGCTTGGGGACGTAAGCCTCCAGGCGGTGGGTGAAGCCGAAGATCCGCTCGGTGCGCGCCCGCTCCCAGACCAGTGAGTCGAACGGCGACAGCAGGGTTGTACGGTGCCGCCCGCGCGGCTCCGAGGCCAGTGCCGCGGGGTCCGCCCAGGCGGGCTTCCCCCAGCCCTGGACCGTCACTGGCACCAGCCCGGAGTCCGCCACCACCGCGTCGAACTGCTCGGCCTTCAGCCGGTGGTAGTCCGCGAGGTCCGCCCGGGTGCCCACGCCCAGGGACTGCCCGGCGAGCGCGACCAGCCGCCGCAGGCACTCCGCGTCGTCCAGATCGTCGTGCAGCACGGCGTCGGGCAGGGCGCGCTCGGCGAGGTCGTACACCCGCTTCCAGCCGCGCCGCTCGGTGCACACCACTTCGCCGTGCATCAGGGCCCGCTCGACGGCGACCTTCGACGCCGACCAGTCCCACCACTCCCCGCCGTTCTTCGCGCCGCCCAGCTCCGTCGCCGTCAGCGGGCCCTCGGCGCGCAGCTGCCTGATCACCGTGTCGTACGCGCCGTCCGGCAGCTCGTGGTTCCAGTGCGGGCGGGCACGGTAGGCGCGGCGGCGGAAGGCGAAGTGCGGCCACTCCTCGACCGGCAGGACACAGGCCGCGTGCGACCAGTACTCGAAGGCACGGCCGCCCGACCAGTACGCCTCCTCCACCGCGCGTCGGCCGACCGCGCCGAGGCGCGCGTACGGGATCAGCTCGTGCGACCGGGCGAGCACCGAGATCGTGTCGAGCTGTACGGCGCCGAGGTGCCGCAGCACGCCCGGAACCCCGGAGCGGCGGTCCGGGGCGCCGAGGAATCCCTGGGCGCGCAGCGCGATCCTGCGGGCCTGGTCGGCGGAGAGTTCAACGGCGGGCTGCGGCACAGACGTCATGCCCCGCACCCTAGGGCCAGGCACTGACAAGCGGCCGAGGGGCTGTGGAGCCCCGGGCGGCGGTCCTGGCGGGGCGAACACTTTTCGGGACTTCCGGCACCTTCGGAGCGTCCCGGCCGTTGATGCGGAGGGGCACGGCGGGGCCAACGCGGCGGCGGCCCTCCCGGCGCGGCGGGGTCCTCGCTTACGATGGCCGTTGCGGTGGGGCCTACCTGCCGTGCCCGCGCCAGAGTCCATCCAACGACCCAGTGCCAGGCCCGACCGGCAAGGAGACCAGCCTCAGTGTCCGTCTTCAACAAGCTCATGCGTGCAGGCGAAGGCAAGATCCTGCGCAAACTGCACCGCATCGCGGACCAGGTCAGCTCCATCGAAGAGGACTTCGTCAACCTCTCCGACGCCGAGCTGCGGGCGCTCACCGACGAGTACAAGGAACGGTACGCGGACGGCGAGAGCCTGGACGACCTGCTCCCCGAGGCGTTCGCGACCGTCCGTGAGGCGGCCAAGCGCGTTCTCGGACAGCGTCACTACGACGTACAGATGATGGGCGGCGCGGCCCTTCACCTCGGCTACGTGGCCGAGATGAAGACCGGCGAGGGCAAGACCCTGGTCGGCACCCTGCCGGCGTATCTCAACGCGCTCTCCGGCAAGGGCGTGCACCTGATCACGGTCAACGACTACCTGGCCGAGCGTGACTCGGAGCTGATGGGCCGTGTCCACAAGTTCCTCGGTCTGACCGTCGGCTGCATCATCGCCAACATGACCCCGGCCCAGCGCCGGGAGCAGTACGCCTGCGACATCACGTACGGCACGAACAACGAGTTCGGCTTCGACTACCTCCGCGACAACATGGCGTGGTCGGCGGACGAACTCGTCCAGCGGGGCCACAACTTCGCGGTGGTCGACGAGGTCGACTCGATCCTCGTCGACGAGGCCCGTACGCCGCTGATCATCTCCGGCCCGGCCGACCAGGCCACCAAGTGGTACGGCGACTTCGCCAAGCTGGTCACGCGGCTGACCAAGGGCGAGGCGGGCAACCCGCTCAAGGGCATCGACGAGACCGGCGACTACGAGGTCGACGAGAAGAAGCGGACCGTCGCCATCCACGAGCCCGGTGTCTCGAAGGTCGAGGACTGGCTCGGGATCGAGAACCTCTACGAGTCGGTGAACACCCCGCTCGTCGGGTACCTCAACAACGCCATCAAGGCCAAGGAACTCTTCAAGAAGGACAAGGACTACGTCGTCATCGACGGCGAAGTCATGATCGTCGACGAGCACACCGGCCGTATCCTCGCCGGCCGCCGCTACAACGAGGGCATGCACCAGGCGATCGAGGCGAAGGAAGGGGTGGACATCAAGGACGAGAACCAGACGCTCGCCACGATCACCCTGCAGAACTTCTTCCGTCTCTACGGCAAGCTCTCCGGCATGACCGGCACGGCGATGACCGAGGCGGCCGAGTTCCACCAGATCTACAAGCTCGGTGTGGTGCCGATCCCGACCAACCGGCCGATGGTCCGCGCCGACCAGTCGGACCTGATCTACCGCACCGAGGTCGCGAAGTTCGCCGCTGTCGTCGACGACATCGCCGAGAAGCACGAGAAGGGCCAGCCGATCCTGGTCGGCACCACCTCGGTCGAGAAGTCCGAGTACCTCTCGCAGCAGCTCTCCAAGCGCGGTGTCCAGCACGAGGTCCTCAACGCCAAGCAGCACGACCGCGAGGCGACGATCGTCGCCCAGGCCGGCCGCAAGGGCGCGGTCACGGTCGCGACGAACATGGCCGGCCGAGGCACCGACATCAAGCTCGGAGGCAACCCCGACGACCTCGCCGAAGCGGAGCTGCGGCAGAGCGGTCTCGACCCGGTCGAGCACGTCGAGGAGTGGGCGGCGGCGCTGCCCGCCGCGCTGGAGAAGGCCGAGGGGGCCGTGCGGGCGGAGTTCGAAGAGGTCAAGGAGCTCGGCGGGCTGTACGTCCTGGGCACCGAGCGCCACGAGTCCCGCCGGATCGACAACCAGCTGCGCGGACGTTCCGGCCGTCAGGGCGACCCGGGCGAGTCCCGTTTCTACCTGTCGCTCGGCGACGATCTGATGCGGCTGTTCAAGGCGCAGATGGTCGAGCGCGTCATGTCGATGGCCAATGTGCCCGACGACGTGCCGATCGAGAACAAGATGGTGACCCGGGCGATCGCGTCGGCACAGTCGCAGGTCGAGCAGCAGAACTTCGAGACGCGCAAGAACGTCCTGAAGTACGACGAGGTGCTCAACCGTCAGCGTGAGGTCATCTACGGCGAGCGCCGCCGGGTCCTGGAGGGCGAGGATCTGCAGGACCAGATCCGCCACTTCATGGACGACACGATCGACGACTACATCCGCCAGGAGACCGCCGAGGGCTTCGCGGAGGAGTGGGACCTCGACCGGCTGTGGGGCGCGTTCAAGCAGCTCTACCCGGTGAAGGTCACCGTCGAGGAGCTGGAGGACGCGGCCGGTGACCGGGCCGGGATCACGGCCGAGTTCATCGGCGAGTCCGTCAAGGACGACATCCACGAGCAGTACGAGACGCGGGAGAAGCAGCTCGGCTCGGACATCATGCGTGAGCTCGAGCGGCGTGTGGTGCTGTCCGTCCTGGACCGCAAGTGGCGCGAGCACCTCTACGAGATGGACTACCTCCAGGAGGGCATCGGCCTTCGTGCCATGGCGCAGAAGGACCCGCTGGTCGAGTACCAGCGCGAGGGCTTCGACATGTTCAACGCCATGATGGAGGGCATCAAGGAGGAGTCCGTCGGCTACCTGTTCAACCTGGAGGTCCAGGTCGAGCAGCAGGTCGAGGAGGTGCCGGTGCAGGACACGGCCGAGCAGACCTCGCTCGTCAAGGAGGACGCCGTTCCGGCGGCGCGTCCGGAGATCCGGGCCAAGGGCCTCGACGCTCCGCAGCGTCCGGACCGGCTGCACTTCTCCGCCCCCACGGTGGACGGGGAGGGCGGGGTCGTCGAGGGCGACTTCTCCAACGGCGGTGGTGCGGCCGGGTCCGAGTCGGACGGGCTGACCCGGGCGGAGCGGCGCAAGGCGCAGAAGAACGGCGGCGGCGGGCGGCGCCGCAAGAAGTGACGTGATGAAAGCCGCCCCCCGCCGCTGGCCTTGTCGGTGAGGCGGGCGGCCGGATCGGGGCCGGGGTCGGACGCGTGCGGGTGGCGTCCGGTCCCGGCCCCGACGCGTTCCCCCGGGTTCAGGGGGTAGCCGCCCCGCGCCTTGTGGGCTTTCGGGGGCCGTGCCCGGTGCCGTGTGGGCTCTGGGGGCCGTGCCCGGTGCCGTGTGGGCTCTGGGGGCCGTGCCCGGTGCCGTGTGGGCTCTGGAGCCGCGCCCCGCGCCTTGTGGGCTCTGAGGGTGCCCCTGGCGCCTTGTGGGCTCTGGGGTGGCGGCCCCGTGGGGCCCGTGCGGCGTTCGTGCCGTGCTGCCGCCGCGCTAGAGGGCCTGAGGGGGCTCCGCGTGGCTCTGTGGGGCCTCCGGTTGCCCCGGTGGGGCGTTGTCCCGCCGTCCGTGCCGCCTCGTGGACGGCACGGACGGCGGGGACGGCGTGGGCGGTCAGCGGGGCGCCGGCGCCGGGAGGCGTTCACCGCCCAGCTCCACCGCCGCGCAGCGCCAGCGCAGATCGCTGCCCTGCTCCAGGCGGAAGGCCATGGCCCGTACCTGCTCGCCCGCCGCGATGCTCGCGCAGGCCTCGACCACCCCCGGGGCCGGCTGGGCGCCGTGGCACATGCGGATGACCGGGCGGGCGCCGCGCGTCCCGAGCGGGGTGCGCGGGGCCAGTTCGGCCAGCTGGTCGTAGGCCTCGCCGATGGTGTGCCCGAGCATCCAGTGCACCGGGCGCTGACCGCTGAGCACGGCCAGCAGGCGCTCGGCGAACCAGTGGTGCGGACGTACGCGCCGGGGAACCCGGGCGCGCTGCTGCGGTACGGCGGCGGGCCCGCGCTGGTCGTGGCGGCCGCCGGGCCGGGTCCTGTTCGTGCTCATCGGTCATTGCCCCCGTGCTTCAGAGGCCCGGATGGATACCGGGCGGTAACTTCTGCTGGGGGACCTTCTACGGCGACGGCAGGGCGGCCGCAAGCCGCGCGGGCGTCCCGGGGCCGACCGGCCGGGATCACCTATCCGGGTGATGCGCCCCGGACCGGGCGAGGCGCGGAAGGGGTGCGGGGAGGGTGAGGGACGGGCGCGAGGTGGACGGAGCGGTGGCGGTGCACGTGACTCCAAAGGGGGACGTCGCACGTATCCTGAGGGCGTTTCCGACTACGAAAGCGGCCCGGCCATGCGCGTGTACGTCCCCCTGACCCTGTCCGGTCTCGCAGCGGCGCACCGGGCGGGCGAGATCGGCCCCGGCCCGCTCACCGCCTACGCGGTGACCCCCGCGCTGCGTGAGTGGTACGTCTCGGACGACATCGAGGAGCTGGAGTACGCGGCGCTCAGCCGGGCCGCCTCCGCCTCGCTGCGCATGATCGCGCAGAACCCCGACGCGGTCCGCAGGCGCGTCGTCGTGGCCGCCGAGGTGCCGGACGGCTCGGCCGTCGCCGACCCCGACCACAGCTTCGACCCGTCCTCGCTCGGCGAGGTGCGGATCGCCGCGGCCGTGGCGCTGGCGAGAGCCGCCGCGGTGCACGTCGACGCGGACGACGCGAAGGAGGACGTCACGGCGGCGGCCGCGGCGCTGGGCGCGGCGGACCACGGTGACGACGACGCGCAGTTCACCGTGGACGGCGCCGAGGACCACGAGCTGCTGTGGTTCGGCATCCAGGAGATCCCCAACCTGATCGGCTGAGAGGCCGATCGGCCGATCAGGTGAGCGGCCGTCCGGCCGATCCTCGAACGGCTGTCGTACCCGGCGGGTATTTTCTACGCATGGGGACGCACGGGAACCACCGCACACATCTGGTCTGGGACTGGAACGGGACGCTGCTCGACGACAACGTCGCGGTCGTCGGGGCGACGAACGCCGCGTTCGGCGAGGTCGGCCTGGAGCCGATCACGCTGGAGCAGTACCGCGAGATGTACTGCATACCGATCCCGCGCTTCTACGAGCGGCTGATGGGCCGGATGCCCACGGAGGCCGAGTGGGAGCGGATGGACGGCATCTTCCACCGCTATTACACCGAGCAGCGGGCCGCCTGCGGGCTGACCGAGGGCGCCGAGGACCTGCTCGCGCAGTGGCGGCTGGCCGGGCGCAGCCAGTCCCTCCTGAGCATGTACACGCACAACGAGCTGGTTCCCGTGGTGCGGGGGTACGGCATCGAGAGCCACTTCCTGCGGGTCGACGGGCGCACCGGCCCGTCCGGCGGCAGCAAGGCCCACTACATGGAGCGGCACATCGCCGCGCTGGACGGGATATCCCCCGAGCGCACGGTGGTCATCGGCGATGCCGTGGACGACGCGGTGGCCGCCGCCCATGTCGGGGCCAAGGCCGTCCTGTACACGGGCGGGTCGCACAGCAGGGCCAGCCTGGAGGCGGCCGGGGTGCCCGTGGTGGACAGCCTCGCGGAGGCCGCGCAGCTCGCCGAGGAACTGGCCGGATAGCGACCATGGGCGGGAGGGGCGCCACGCGGTGTCCCCGCTCGCCCGTACGGCCGAGCGGCGTCACCCGTACGGCCGTAGGGCATCAGTCCGTACGGGCGTGGCCCGCGCGACCCGTACGGACGGGCGTGCCGCTCCGGCGGCCCCCAGCCCGCAGCCGCGCGCCCGTGCGGGCGGGGCCGCCGGGCTCGTACGGCGTCCGGCGGGGTCAGGCGGTGACCGGGGCCTTGGCGCGCAGTACCTTCAGGAATTCGCGCATCCACGCAGAGTGGTCCGGCCAGGCACGGGAGGAGACCAGCGTGCCGTCGACCACCGCCTCGTGGTCCTCGAAGACGGCGCCCGCCGTCTGCATGTCGGGCTCCAGCGCGGGATAGGCGGTCAGCCGCCGCCCGGCCAGCGCACCGACCGCCGCCGTCATCAGCGGGCCGTGGCAGATCTGGGCCACCGGCCGGTCCGAGTCGAAGAAGGCCTTGACGATCTTGCGGAGCTCCCCGTCGTTGCGCAGGTACTCCGGCGCCCGGCCGCCCGGCACGACCAGCGCCACGTACTGCCCGGGGTCGACCTCGGAGAAGGCCAGGTCGGCGGGCCACGTGTAGCCGGGCTTCTCGGTGTACGTGTCGAAGCCGGGCTCGAAATCGTGCACCACGAACCGGAGCGTCTTGCGGGCGGGGGCGGCGATGTGGACGTCGTACCCCTCCTCGCGCAGCCGCTGGTAGGGGTAGAGGACTTCCAGCGACTCGGCGGCGTCACCGGTGACGATCAGGATCTTCGGTGCCATGACGGGGCTCCCGCGGTTCGTCGGCCTGATGGGTGTACCTGCGCGTACCCGCGCGTACCCAGAGTGCGGTACCTCGGGCCCGCGCGCTGTCCAGAGTGTCAAAGTTCCGGCTCATCTTTTTACACAAACGGCTCGTGACGGTCACCGGGGCAGGCGATATAGCCTGGACCTCGTGATCAGCGCGATATGCCTCGGGGGCAGCGAAGCCCCCGGCCTGCGCCCGGAGTGCCACCGCACCCGGGCCGTCGCTGATTCCCGCCGCACGGGCCGACTGCCAAAAATGGCCAATATCGCCCCGGGCGTCTCTCATAGCGACATAGCGTCGACCCTGACCGGATACCCCGCGTCGTGGCGGTACGTCGCTTTTCTCACCTACGTCACGCAACGGCGCGCGACAGGAGTCAGAGGACATGCAGACCAAGCTGGACGAAGCCAAGGCCGAGCTGCTCGAACGGGCCGCCAAGGTAGCTGACAACAGTCCGGGTGGTGGTGTCGGCGGGCCGGGCGGAAGCTCCGGGGTCCGTGTCGCGGGCACCGGGGACGCGCAGGAACGTCCCGGGCAGGACGTACTCCTCTCCTACCTGCAGCGTTACTACCTGCACACCGCTCCCGAGGACGTCACGGGCCGCGACCCGGTGGACGTCTTCGGTGCCGCCTCGTCTCACTACCGCCTCGCCGAGACCCGCCCGCAGGGGACGGCGAACGTGCGGGTGCACACCCCGACCGTCGAGGAGAACGGCTGGACGTGCAGCCACACGGTCGTCGAGGTCGTCACCGACGACATGCCGTTCCTGGTCGACTCCGTCACCAACGAGCTGTCCCGCCAGGGGCGCGGCATCCACGTCGTGATCCACCCGCAGGTCGTCGTACGCCGTGACGTCACCGGCAAGCTCATCGAGGTCCTCACCGAGGGCGACGGCGTCGCCGCGAGCCGCAAGGGCACCAAGGACGCGAAGGCCAAGCTGCCGCACGACGCGCTCGTCGAGTCCTGGATCCACGTGGAGATCGACCGCGAGACCGACCGCGCCGACCTCCAGCAGATCGCCGCCGACCTGCTCCGCGTCCTGTCCGACGTACGGGAGACCGTCGAGGACTGGGAGAAGATGCGCGAGTCCGCGCTGCGCATCGCCGACGACCTGCCCGGCGAGCCGCTCGACGGCCTCGGCGACGACGAGGTGAGCGAGGCCCGGGAGCTGCTGCGCTGGCTCGCCGCCGATCACTTCACCTTCCTCGGCTACCGCGAGTACGAGCTGAAGGACACCGACGCGCTGGCCGCCGTCCCCGGCACCGGCCTCGGCATCCTGCGCTCCGACCCGCACCACAGCGTCGACGAGCCGCACCCGGTCAGCCCCTCCTTCGACCGGCTGCCCGCCGACGCCCGCGCCAAGGCCCGCGAGCGCAAGCTCCTCGTCCTCACCAAGGCCAACAGCCGCTCCACCGTCCACCGTCCCAGCTACCTCGACTACGTCGGGGTGAAGAAGTTCGACACGGACGGCAACGTCATCGGTGAGCGCCGCTTCCTCGGCCTGTTCTCCTCCGCCGCCTACACCGAGTCCGTGCGCCGGGTGCCCGTCATCCGCCGCAAGGTCGCCGAGGTGCTGGAGGGCGCGGGCTTCTCGCCCAACAGCCACGACGGCCGCGACCTGCTCCAGATCCTGGAGACGTACCCCCGCGACGAGCTCTTCCAGACGCCCGTCGACCAGCTGCGCTCCATCGTCACCTCGGTGCTCTACCTCCAGGAGCGCCGCCGCCTCCGGCTCTACCTGCGCCAGGACGAGTACGGCCGCTACTACTCCGCGATCGTCTACCTGCCGCGCGACCGCTACACCACCGGCGTCCGCCTGCGGCTGATCGACATCCTCAAGGAGGAGCTGGGCGGCACCAGCGTCGACTTCACCGCCTGGAACACCGAGTCGATCCTCTCCCGGCTGCACTTCGTCGTCCGGGTGGCCCCCGGCACCGAGCTGCCCGACCTCACCGACGCCGAGGCCGACCGCATCGAGGCCCGGCTCGTCGAGGCCGCCCGCTCCTGGGCCGACGGCTTCCAGGAGGCGCTGGGCGCCGAGTGCGGCGAGGAGCGTGCCGCCGAGCTGCTCCGCCAGTACGGCCACTCCTTCACCGAGGGCTACAAGGCCGACCACACCCCGCGCGCCGCGGTGGCCGACCTCGTCCACCTCGAAGCGCTCAAGAAGGACGGGAAGGACTTCGCCCTCAGCCTGTACGAGCCGGTCGGCGCGGGCCCCGGCGAGCGCCGTTTCAAGATCTACCGGACCGGTGAGCAGGTCTCCCTCTCCGCCGTGCTCCCGGCCCTCCAGCGCCTGGGTGTCGAGGTCGTCGACGAGCGCCCGTACGAGCTGCGCTGCGCGGACCGTACGCACGCCTGGATCTACGACTTCGGGCTCCGGATGCCGCAGGCCAGCGGCAACGGCAGCTACCTCGCCGACGACGCCCGCGACCGCTTCCAGGACGCCTTCGCCGCCGTGTGGACCGGCGCGGCCGAGAACGACGGCTTCAACACGCTGGTGCTGGGCGCCGGGCTGACCTGGCGCCAGGCGGTGGTGCTGCGCGCCTACGCGAAGTACCTGCGCCAGGCGGGTTCCACGTTCAGCCAGGACTACATGGAGAGCACACTCCACAACAACGTGCACACCACCCGGCTGCTGGTCTCGCTCTTCGAGGCCCGGATGTCCCCGGAGCGGCAGAACGCCGGTACGGAGCTGACCGACGGCCTCCTCGAAGAGCTGGACGGTGCCCTGGACCAGGTCGCCTCGCTCGACGAGGACCGCATCCTGCGCTCCTTCCTCACCGTCATCAAAGCCACCCTGCGCACCAACTTCTTCCAGCTGGACGAGGACGGCAAGCCGCACGGCTACGTCTCGATGAAGTTCGACCCGCAGTCGATCCCGGACCTCCCGGCGCCCCGCCCGGCCTTCGAGATCTGGGTCTACTCGCCGCGCGTCGAGGGCGTGCACCTGCGGTTCGGCAAGGTCGCCCGAGGCGGCCTGCGCTGGTCGGACCGGCGCGAGGACTTCCGTACCGAGATCCTCGGCCTGGTCAAGGCACAGATGGTGAAGAACACCGTCATCGTGCCGGTCGGCGCCAAGGGCGGCTTCGTCGCCAAGCAGCTCCCGGACCCGGCCGTCGACCGTGACGCCTGGATGGCCGAGGGCATCGCCTCGTACCGCACCTTCATCTCGGCGCTCCTCGACATCACCGACAACATGGTGGCCGGAGAGGTCGTCCCGCCCAAGGGCGTCGTCCGGCACGACGAGGACGACACCTACCTGGTCGTCGCCGCCGACAAGGGCACCGCGAGCTTCTCCGACATCGCCAACGAGGTCGCCGTCGGGTACGGCTTCTGGCTCGGCGACGCCTTCGCCTCCGGTGGCTCCGCCGGTTACGACCACAAGGGCATGGGCATCACCGCCCGCGGCGCCTGGGAGTCGGTCAAGCGCCACTTCCGCGAGCTGGGCCACGACACCCAGACCGAGGACTTCACCGTCGTCGGCGTCGGCGACATGTCCGGCGACGTGTTCGGCAACGGCATGCTGCTCTCCGAGCACATCCGCCTGGTCGCGGCCTTCGACCACCGGCACATCTTCCTCGACCCGACGCCGGACGCCGCCACCTCCTACGCCGAGCGGCGCCGCCTCTTCGAGCTGCCCCGCAGCTCCTGGGCCGACTACGACAAGGACCTGCTCTCCGCGGGCGGCGGCATCCACCCGCGCAGCGCCAAGTCGATCCCGGTCAACGCGCACATCCGCGAGGCCCTCGGCATCGAGCCGGGAGTCACCAAGATGACGCCCGCCGACCTGATGCAGACCATCCTCAAGGCCCCCGTGGACCTGGTGTGGAACGGCGGCATCGGGACGTACATCAAGTCCTCCGCCGAGTCGAACGCCGACGTCGGCGACAAGGCCAACGACGCGATCCGCGTCAACGGCGAGGACCTGCGGGCCAAGGTGGTCGGCGAGGGCGGCAACCTCGGCGCCACCCAGCTCGGCCGGATCGAGTTCGCCCGGGGCGGCGGCCGGATCAACACCGACGCGATCGACAACAGCGCCGGTGTGGACACCTCCGACCACGAGGTGAACATCAAGATCCTGCTCAACGGCCTGGTCCGGGACGGCGACATGACCGTCAAGCAGCGCAACAAGCTGCTCGCCGACATGACCGACGAGATCGGCCGCCTGGTGCTGCGCAACAACTACGCGCAGAACGTGGCGCTCGCCAACGGCACCTTCGAGTCCGCCTCGCTGCTCCACGCCCATCAGCGCTTCATGCGCCGCCTGGGCCGGGACGGCGACCTCGACCGCGGTCTGGAGTTCCTGCCCAACGACCGGCAGATCCGCGAACTGCTCAACTCCGGCAAGGGGCTCAGCCAGCCCGAGCTGGCCGTGCTGCTCGCGTACACGAAGATCACCGTGGCCCGTGAGCTGATCCGGACCAGCCTGCCGGACGACCCGCGCCTCCAGCAGCTGCTGCACGCCTACTTCCCCGCCCAACTGCGCGAGCAGTTCCCCGAGGCGGTCGACGGGCACGCGCTGAGCCGCGAGATCATCACCACCGTCCTGGTCAACGACACCGTGAACAGCGGCGGTTCGACCTTCCTGCACCGGCTGCGGGAAGAGACCGGCGCCTCGATCGAGGAGATCGTCCGGGCGCAGTTCGCGGCCCGCGAGATCTTCGGCCTCGGCCAGGTCTGGGACGCCGTCGAGGCGCTCGACAACAAGGTCGCCGCCGATGTGCAGACCCGCATCCGGCTGCACTCCCGCCGGCTCGTCGAGCGCGGTTCGCGCTGGCTGCTCGGCAACCGGCCGCAGCCGCTGGAGATCGCCGCGACGGTCGACTTCTTCAAGGCGGGTGTCGACGAGGTCTGGGCCGAGCTGCCCAAGATGCTGAAGGGCGCCGACCTGGAGTGGTACCGGTCGATCCTGGAGGAGCTCGGCGAGGCGGGTGTCCCGGACGAGCTGGCCCAGCAAGTCGCCGGATTCTCCTCCGCCTTCCCGGCGCTGGACATCGTGGCGATCGCGGACCGCACCGGCAAGGCCCCGCTCGCCGTCGCCGAGGTGTACTACGACCTCGCGGACCGGCTGGGCATCACCCAGCTGATGGACCGGATCATCGAGCTGCCGCGGTCCGACCGCTGGCAGTCCATGGCCCGCGCCTCCATCCGCGAGGACCTGTACGCCGCGCACGCCGCGCTCACCGCGGACGTGCTGGCGGCGGGCAACGGCACCTCGACGCCCGAGGAGCGGTTCGTGGCCTGGGAGGGGAAGAACGCGGCGATCCTGACCCGTTCGCGCTCCACCCTTGAGGAGATCCGGGGCTCGGACGCCTTCGACCTGGCGAACCTCTCGGTCGCGATGCGGACGATGCGCACGCTGCTCCGTACGCACGCCTAGCCAGCGGTCCGTACCCCCGTGGTACGGAAGGAGGGCGGCCACCGGGTTGCGGTGGCCGCCCTTCGCCGTTCTCAGCCGAGCCGGGTCTCGGACGCCGCGTCCGGCGGGACCGGCTGACGGTCACCCCGCCTGCCGCCTGCCGCCTGCCGCCTGCCGCCCGCTGCCCGCCGCCCGCCGCCTGCGGCCCGCCGCCCGCGGACTCGCGTCGGCGGCCGGGGGAGCGGGTTCCGGTCGGCGGCGGCCCGGCACTCCTCGGGGGAGGGGCCGGCCGCCCTGCCCGGCGCCCGGTTGGACCCCTGGCACGCGATCCCACCGCGCGGCAGGGGAGTTCACCGCTTGTCCGGGCTCTTCTTCCGGCCGGAGGTGAACTGCTCGTACGCCGCGACGACCTCCTCCGCGGGGCCGTCCATCCGCAGGGTTCCCGCCTCCAGCCAGATCGCCCGGTCGCAGGTCTCGGTGATCGACTTGTTGCTGTGGCTGACGAGGAAGACCGTGCCCGCCTCCTCGCGGAGCTCGGCGATCCGCTCCTTGCTGCGCCGCCGGAAGCGGGCGTCGCCGGTGGACAGCGCCTCGTCGATCAGCAGGACGTCGTGGCTCTTGGCGGCGGCGATGGAGAACCGCAGCCGGGCACCCATGCCGGAGGAGTACGTACGCATCGGCAGGGTGATGAAGTCGCCCTTCTCGTTGATGCCGGAGAAGTCGACGATGTCCGGGTAGCGGTCCCGGATCTGGGCCCGCGTCATGCCCATCGCGAGGCCGCCGAGCACCACGTTGCGTTCACCGGTCAGATCGGACATCAGCGCGGCGTTCACCCCGAGCAGCGAGGGCTGGCCCTGGGTGTGGACCCGGCCCCGTGTCGCGGGCAGCAGCCCGGCGATGGCCTTGAGCAGGGTGGACTTGCCCGAGCCGTTGGAGCCGATCAGCCCGATGGCCTCGCCCCGGTACGCGGCGAAGCTCACGCCCTTCACGGCGTGCACCTCGCGGACCCCGGGAACCCGGCGGCGCGAGACGATCCGGCTGAGCGCCGAGGTGGCGCTGCCCCGTCCGGTCCGGGCGCCGTTCACCCGGTACGTGATGTGGACGTCGTCCACGACGACGGTGGGGACGCGTTCGTCGGTCATCGTCTCAGCCACGTCCGTACCGCTCCTCCGCCTGCCAGAAGTACACGAATCCGCCGATGCCGCACACCAGGGCCCAGCCCGCGGCGATCGCCCAGGCGTGTGGCGGGAGGTGGCTCGCGCCGAAGCTGTCGATGAGCGCGAACCGCATCAGGTCGATGAAGACGGCGGCCGGATTGCACTCCAGCGCCATCACCACGGCGTGCGGAACCCGGTCCCCCGCGAGCATCGTGTCGACGCTCCACATGACGCCCGAGGCGTACATCCAGGTCCGCAGGACGAACGGCATCAGCTGGGCGATGTCCGGGGTCCGGGAGGCCAGCCGCGCCACCACCATGGAGACCCCGGTGTTGAACAGTGCCTGGAGGAGCAGCGCCGGAACGGCGAGCAGCCAGGAGAGCCGGGGGTACTGCCCGAAGCCCACCAGGATCGCCACCAGCGCGGCCAGCGAGAACAGCAACTGCTGGAGCTGTTGCAGGGCCAGCGCGATCGGCAGGGAGGCGCGCGGGAAGTGCAGGGCCCGCACGAGTCCCAGGTTGCCGCTGATCGCGCGGGTGCCCGCGGTGATCGAGCTGCTGGTGAAGGTCCAGATGAAGACGCCGGTGACCAGGAACGGAACGAAGTCCTCGACGTTGCGCTTGGTGTTCATCAGCACGCCGAAGATGAAGTAGTAGACCGTCGCGTTCAGCAGCGGCGTCATGATCTGCCAGATCTGGCCGAGCTTCGCCTGGCTGTACTGGGCGGTCAGCTTGGCCGTGGCGAACGCCGTGATGAAGTGCCGCCGCCCCCACAGCTGCCGTACGTACGCGGGCAGCGAGGGCCGGGCGCCGCTCATGGTGAGGCCGTGCCGCGCGGCGAGCGCGGCGAGTTCGCCGGGCGCGTACGCCGGAGCGGGTATCGGGACGGGGCGGTCGGCGGGCGGGGCCGCCGGGGCTGCTGTCTGGCTCACCACGATCGCTTTCGAGGGGAGGTAGGGGGAAGCGAGAAGGTCTCTCGACGGAACGGGACCGTATCGTCGCAACGCCGAGGGTAGGACGTGTGTACGTCGCAACGCAACCGTTCCGTCGTGACGGACTATGATTTCCGGCATGACCACCGACCCGCGAACCCGACGCCGAGCCCCCGCCGGAGCCGCCGTGCTGCGCGAGGACGTCACCGACGCGATCCGCGCCGCCGTCTTCGAGGAGCTGGCCGCCGTGGGATTCGCCCGGATGTCGATGGAGGGGATCGCCCGGCGCGCGGGCGTCGGCAAGACCGCGGTGTACCGCCGCTGGAAGTCCAAGCTGGCGCTCGTCCTGGACCTGGTCTCGGCCGTCGCGGTCCAGGGGATGCCCGCCCCGGCCACCGGCTCGCTGCACGGAGACGTCCGGGCCGTGCTCGAACTCGCCGCGTACGCCCTGCGCCATCCGGTCGCCTCGCAGGTGATCCCGGACCTGCTGGTCGAGGCGGCCCGCAGTCCGGAGATCGCCAGCACCATCAAGGCCGCCCTGCTCGACCCGCAGCAGGGCATCGCCGCCGTGGTCGTCCGGGACGCCGTCGCCCGCGGCGAACTGCCCGGGAACAGCGACCCCGACCGGGCGCTCGACCTGATCGTCGGCCCGCTCTACTGGCGGCTCGCCGTCGTCCGCACCCCGCTGCCCGCGGGCTACCTCGACGAACTGGCCACCGCGGCCGTCGCCGCCCTGCGCAGCTGAGGGGCCGAGGGGCGCCGCGGAGCGCGGTTCAGCCGGTGCCGAGGCCGTCGACCAGCCGGTCGAGGAACCGGGTGAACGTGGCTTCGGGGGAGAGGGGGCGTCCGGGGGCGGAGAGTGCCCCGGCCAGCTCCGGGTGGTGGCCGTCGGAGGCGACGGCGGCCAGATAGCGGGCTTCGGAGGCGGCCCGTTCCGGTGAGCCCGCGACCGCGGCGTGCGCGGTCTCGTACCCGACGTGCCCGGCCACGAACGCGGTGAGCTGGGCGAAGACCTCCAGCCGCGCCGCTCCGTCCAGCCCGGTGGGGCGCAGGGCGGCGAGTGCGCCCTCCAGGAAGGCCAGGGTGTTCGGGCCCGGGGTGCGGCGGGCGGTCAGGGCGGCGGGAAGCCAGGGGTGGCGCAGCATGTGGGCGCGCTGGGTGCGGGCGACGGCCTTCAGGTCGGCCCGCCAGTCGCCGGTGGGCGCCGCGGCCGTCAGTTCGCCGCTGACGTGGTCGACCATCAGCTCCAGCAGCGTCTCCTTGTCGGGGGCGTAGCTGTACAGGGACATGACCCCGGCCCCGACCTCCGCCGCCACCCGGCGCATGGTGACCGCCTCAAGTCCTTCCGCGTCCGCCAGGGTGACGGCCGCCGCCACGATCGCCTCCCGGCTGAAGGAGGGCCTGCGGCCCCTGCGGGGCTCGGCGGGGCGCAGCCAGAGCCGCTCGGGGTCGACGCCCGTGGTGGCGGGCGCTCCGTCCTGGGGCACGGTCCGTACTCCTTCCCGACTCCCCTTCCGGGGCTGTACACGCGGATTCATCCAAGCATCCTTTATTCTCGTACAACGTACGTAAAAAGGAGCGGAACGATGCCTTCACGCATGCCCGACGCCGCGGCCGGAACGGCCTGGGTGCCGCCGACCGGGAAGACACCGCTGTCCTCGCGGATGATGCGGGCGACCTGGCGAGGACTGCCCGCGAAGCGGTACGAGGCCGGATGGGAGCCGGGCCTGGCGGTACCGGCCGCCGACGGCAGCCCGCTGGTCACCGACCACTACTTCCCCCGCGCCGAGGGCGGCTTCCCCACCCTCCTGGTCCGTTCGCCCTACGGCCGGGGCCTGCCCTGGTCGCCCCAGTACGGCCTGCTCTTCGCCGAACAGGGCTTCCACGTGGTCCTCCAGAGCTGCCGGGGAACCGGCGGCTCGGGCGGCCGCTTCGACCTGTGGCGCAACGAGCCCGCCGACGCCCGGAGCACCGTGTCCTGGCTGCGGGAACAGCCCTGGTTCGACGGCACGCTCGGTACCGTCGGCCCCAGCTACCTGGGGTACGTGCAGTGGGCCCTCGCCCTGGACCCGCCGCCGGAACTGAAGGCGATGGTGGTCCAGGTGGGGCTGCACGACCCCCACGCCCTCTTCCACGCCGACGGGATGCCGCGCCTGGAGAACGCCCTCGCCGTCGGCGCGGGCCTGACCTACCAGCACCGGGGTACGGGGCCGTTCCTGAAGGCGGCCCTGCGCCTCCAGCGCCACCTGCGCGCCGCCACCACCGCACGGCCCCTGCGCGGGGCCCACCGGCGGGCCCTCGGCGGCGAACTGCCGTGGCTGGACGACGTACTGGCCCACCCGGACGCCGAGGACCCGTACTGGGAGGGCGCCGCGCTGACAGCGCCCGCGGAGCGCCACCGCATACCCACCGCACTGATCACCGGATGGCACGACACGCTGGCCGACCAGACCTTCGAGCAGTACGCGCGGCTGCGCGCGGCGGGCTGCGGGCCCACCCTGCTCGTCGGCCCCTGGACCCACACCTCCGCCCTGCAGCAGGGCTGGCCCGAGGTGTTCGCCGAAAGCCTCGCCCACCTGCGCGCCCATCTGTGCGCCGACCCCTCGGGCCTGCGCCCCACCCCGGTGCGCGCGCACATCGGCGGCACGGACACCTGGCGGGACCTCGACGACTGGCCGCCCGCCACGACCGCCGCCCCCTGGTACCCCGCCCCCGGCGGCCACCTCACCCGCAGGGCCCCCGCACACCCGGCACCGGTCGCGGAACTCCGCTACGACCCGGCCGACCCCACCCCCTCCCTCGGCGGCCCGCTGCTCTCGCGCACCGCGGGCCCCCGCGACAACCGGCCCCTGGAGGCCCGCGACGACGTCCTGACGTTCACCGGCCCACCACTGACCGGACCCGTGGACCTCCTGGGCCCCGTCTCCGCCCGGCTGAACGTCTCCACGGACACCGGGCACGCCGACGTCTTCACCCGGCTGTGCGACGTGGACCCGCGGGGCCGCTCCGTGAACATCTGCGACGGCATCGCCCGCCTGCGCGCGCCAGCGGGAGAACCCACGCGGATCACCGTGCCGATGAGCGCCACCGCGTACCGCTTCCCGGCCGGTCACCGCATCCGCTGGCAGATCAGCGCGGGCGCCCACCCGCGCTACGCCCGTAACCCCGGCACCGGCGAGTCGCCGCTGGACGCCACCACCCTCGCGACCGTGCTCCTCACCGTCCACGCCGACTCGGCGCTGACCCTTCCCCACGCCCCTTCGGAGGCGGTCCGGTGAGGGAGTGCGGCCATTCAGGTCGCGTCGCCGGGGCGCTGCCGCCGCCTCGCGCAGGTAAGCGGGCTCCGCACATACGTTGCGCCCATGACACTTTCCCGCACACGCCGCGTGGGCGCGGCGCTGACGGTTTCCTCGGCGCTGTTCCTCGCGCCCGCGGCCCAGGCTTTCGCCACCGACCCGCCGACCACGCGACAGGCCGGGACACAGACCTTCGTCTTCACCGGCGCTCCCCAGCTGTTCACCGTCCCCGAGGACGTCTGTTCCCTGTCCGTCACGGCGTACGGAGCGGCCGGTGGCACCGGCCAGTACGGCGTGACGGGCGGCGGCGGCGCCCAGGTCTCCGCGTCCCTGGACGTGACGGCCGGTCAGCTCCTCACCGTCGACGTCGGGGGCGCGGGCCACGCCGGGGACGCCCCCGCCGGGCCCACCCAGGGCGGATACGGCGGCGGCGGACAGGGCGGGGCCTACCGGGTGGGCGGCCAGATCAACGGGATCGCCGCGGGCGGCGGAGGGGGCCGCACCGTCATCAGCTCCGGGGCGACGCCGCTGGTCGTGGCGGGCGGCGGTGGCGGCGGGGGCGGGTCCTTCTTCTCCTCGGCCATCGGCGGCGGAAGCGGCGGCCGGACCGGCGACCCCGGCACCGGGCTGCCGGGGGACGACGAGGGCAAGCCGGGGCGGCCGGGCGGGGAGGGCGGCCAGGGCGGCATCAACGTCCCGACCGCCAACCCGAACGGCGAGAACGGCTCACCGGCCGTGGGGCCCGTCGGCGGACGCGGCGGCGACAACACCGGCGACCCGCACGGCGGCGTGGGCGGCGGGGGCGGCGGCGGGGCGACCGGCGGGGGCGGCGGCGCCGCGTCCCCCACCGCCAGCAACAGCGGGGCCGGAGGCGGCGGCGGGTCCAGCACCGGGCCCGCGAACGCCACCTTCGTCACCGGCGCCCGCCAGGGCAACGGCGCGGCCGTCCTCCAATGGGAGCCCTGCCCCGTCCCGCCCGGCCTGCTGACCGTCGAGAAGACCGACGGGAAGACCGGGGAGCCGCTCTCGGGCGCGGTCTTCCAGCTGTGGCGCGAGACCAACGGCATCAACGGGCTGCAGACCGTGGGAAGCGACCCCGACACCAGGATCGGCGGCGCCTGCGCCACCGACGAACAGGGCCTGTGCGTCTTCGAGAGCCTGGAACCGGGGACGTTCTACCTGGAGGAGACCGATGTCCCCGAGGGCTACGAGCTGCCCGGGAACCCGGTCACCGGCCCCTACGAGCTGACCGAACAGGACCCCGTCCTGGCCACCACCGTCAGCAACACCCGCCGCGAACCCTGCAAGGGCGGGCACTGCAAGTGACCCCGGACCGGCCCCGGGGAGCGCCCGGCGAACGGGCCGCTCCCCGGGGCCGTTCCCCGTGGCGGCCCCTACTCGGCCAGCAGCCGGTCCGCCACCCGGGCCGCCGCCGAGCCGTCGTCCAGATCGCAGAAGTCCTGGCAGAAGCTCCCGTACGCCGCTGAATAGCGGGCCGCCGACGCGTCCAGCGCGCCCGCGTCCCGCAGCAGTGCGGCGATCTCCGCCGAGCTGGTGAGCAGCGGGCCCGGTGCCCGGTCCTCGAAGTCCAGGCAGAAACCGCGCACCGTGTCGCGGTAGTGCGCCAGATCGCTGGTGTGGAAGACCATCGGGCGGCCGGTGTGGGCGAAGTCGAACATCAGGCCCGAGTAGTCCGTGATCAGTACGTCGGCGATCAGCAGCAGCTCCGCGGTGTCCGGGTGCGCCGACACGTCGTGCACGTCCGGCCGCTCCGGCACGCTCCCGACCACCCGGGGGTGGCGGCGGACCAGCACCGTGTGGATGCCGCCGATGTTCCGCGCCAGCGCGGCCGGGTCCAGGTCCGGGGCCCAGCGGTAGTGCGGACGCCCGCCGGGCCCGGGGCCCGGATGGATCAGATGGTCGCGGTAGGTCGGCGCGTACAGCACGACCCGGCGCCCGTCCGGGATGCCGAGCCTGCGCCGCACCCGCTCCGCGATCCGGTCGCGGTCGGCCGAGAAGAGCAGGTCGTTGGCGGGGGAACCGGCCTCCAGCACCTCGCCCCGGTATCCGAGCGCGTGCCGCAGCAGCCCGGTGGCGTGGCTGCTGGGGGAGACCAGGACGGACCACTGGGCGGAGCGGTGCGCCAGGGTGGCGAGCTCCAGATGGTCGGCGTACGGGGTACCGGCCAGGTCCGTGCCGAAGCGGCCGAGCGGGGCGCCGTGCCAGGTCTGCACGACGGTCTGCCCCGGGCGGCGCTCGAACCACTCGGGCAGCTGGTCGGCGGTGACGATACGGCGGCACCGCGCCAGCGCCTCGTACCAGGCAGTGCTGTGCTCGACGACCGGAACGGCGGTCGGCGGGACGTTTCTGTGGACGCCGTCGGTGACCCAGAGCTGCTCCGAGGCCACGCCCCGGCGCAGCAGCTCGGCGTGGACGGCGCGCGGGGAGTCGCCGCCCGTGTACAGCACCGCGTCCCGCATCGGCATGGCCCGCCGCGACGGATAGTGCCGCCCGCGCAGCTCCGCCCGGCGGTACGCGCCACGGTCACCGGGCGCCAGCACCGGCCCGGCCAGCACCGCCAGCCGGTCACCCGAACAGCGGTCCAGGGCGAACTCCCGCCCCGGCACCAGGGCCCCGGCCACCGGTCCGTTCCGGCGCAGCGGCAGCCGGGCGGCCAGCGAGGTCAGCACCCGGACCGGCCGTCCGCCCAGCGCCGCCTCCCAGTGCCCCTCGCGCAGCCCCGCCGCCACCGACGGCGCGAGGAACGCGGTGAACCGGCGCCCGCCACCGCCTCCGTCCCGCGCCTGGCCGTGGGTGACCGGCACCGACACCGTCTCGCGCAGCACCCCGTGCCGCAGGACCAGCCGGTCCGGCCGCTCCTCCTGGCGTAACCCGGTCCCGGCGCCGGTCACCCCCTCCACCCGCAGCGCACCGTCCGGCGTCCACACCGCGGCGTCCACGAACGGCTGCCCGCTCAGATCCAGCACCAGCTCGCCCACCGCGTCCGCCACGACCGGCGGCGCGGACTCCGGGGCCGCCGCGAGCGGCACCCGCTCCCCGTCGGCCAGCACCAGCCGCGCCCGCCACCGCCCGAACGGCTCGGACTCGACCTCGCGCGGCGTCCGGTGCGGGGCCGGGGGCACGGCCGTCATCCCGGCCAGATCGGCGAGCGGCAGACGGACCGTGAACCGCCCATCCGGGCGGCACTCGACGGGGTGGCCGAACTCCTGGTCCTCCACCCCCTCGCAGCTCAGCACCAGGGCCTTGGGCCGGGCGTCCCCGTACAGCCTGCCGGTCAGCTCCAGGTCCCGGCCGAAGCGGTGGTACTCGCAGCGGGCGGGCAGCTGGGTCAGGGTCAGCCGCAGCCGCCCGCCCGGGTGGTCGAGCACCGCCCGCCGCCCGTCGCCCAGTTCGTGGACGAGCGGCAGACCCGCCCCCGGCTCCGTCGCACGCACCGCCACCCGGCGGGCCGTGCCCTGGGCGGCCACCATCATGCCCACCAGCCAGCCGCCGGGCCGCAGCCTGCGCGGATCGACGGTCATCTCGAAACCCGCGTGCTGGTAGCCGTGCACCTGCTGACCGGAGTCGACGGTCGCCTCCGGCGCGGGCACCCCGCGCACCGGCACCGTCCGCAGCTGCTGGCCCCGCATCGCCCGCACCAGTCCCACCCGCATCGACTGGCGCGGCGAGGCGGCCGGCAGATTGCGGACGTACGCGTAGCCGCGCAGCCGCAGCTTCCCGTCCTCGCTCCACCGCGCCTCCGACAGCCGCGCCACCGCGGGCAGATCGGCACGGGTCAGCCTGGCGGTGTCCGGGACGACCGGGAAGACGGCCTGCCGCCGCCCCGGCACCCCGCCGACCGTGAACGTCCCGGCACCGTTGGCCCGTTCGAAGGCCAGCACCTCCAGCAGATCCGCCAGCCGCCGCTCCTTCACCAGCTGCCACTTGACCCTCAGCTCCACCGGCAGCTCGTGCGCCACGACCCGGTCCGCGCGCCCCGCCCCGTCCATCCGCTCCATCCGGTCCAGGAACGCCCCGGCCCCCGCCATGAACGCCTGCCGGTAGCCCGCCCCGCCCAGCGGCAGCTCGTCCAGCAGACAGGCGAAGTCGTCACGCAGGCACGCGAGGTCGTAGCGGCGCCGCGCCGCCGCGTTCGCCACCCCGCCCCGGTCCGCCAGAAAGGCGCTGACCTGCTCACACGCCGCGAACCGGTCCCGTACGTCGGGTGCGTCGGTGCGCCGCCGTACGGTCCAGCCCTCCCGGGGCCGCCAGTAGTGGACGTGCTCGTGCAGCACGTCCACCGCTCCGGCCAGGTAGTGCGCCGGAATGATCACCGGGGGGTCCTCGTGGGACCGGCCCTCCGGGAAGGAGAAGCCGTGCCGGTCCCAGAACGAGCGGCGGAACACCTTGTTCCAGGCCGGGCGGTCGGCGAGCAGCCTCGGCTCCCGCCCGATGTGCGTGCGGGCCCGGCTCTCGGCCATCCAGCGGTACGGGCGGGCCTGCTGCCGCCCCTGCTCGGTCAGCCACCACACATTGCCGGTCGCCAGATCGGAGCCGGTCGACTCCAGCGAACCCAGCATCCGCGCGTAGGCGTCGTGCACGACGATGCCGTCGCCCCCGGCGAACGCCAGGTACGGCACGCCCGGCGTGGTGTGCCGCACCCCCGTATTGCGGGCCGCCCCCGGACCGCCGCCGGGGTGGCAGACCCGGCGGAAGCGCCGGTCGCGGGCGGCGAAGCCCTCGGCGACGGCGGTACCGCGCTCCGCCGAACCGTCGTCCACCACGACCACCTCGATGTCCGTGACCGACTGCTCGGCCACCGAACGCAGGCAGTCCTCCAGATGGTCCGCGTGAGGGTGGACCGGGACGACGACACTGAGGCGCGGTTTCATGTACGGACAACACGGGCGAACGCCCCGGGTCACCGGCACTGCCCCGAACGGGTGATGGCATCCGAGGCGCGAGGTTGCCGCGCGACCCGGCCCGGCCACCGCGCCCCGGGAGGCCGAGGTCCACGTCACCCGTGTGCGGCGCGGGATTCGGGGCGTTCGCGGAGCCGGACCGGACGGCAACCCCAACACCACCGATCTCACCCGTTCGTGAAAGACCGCGACCGGCGCCGGTGACGCTGCCGGGTACCGCGCCCGCGCTGAACCGTCCGGGTGACGCGCCGCCGCGCGGGCGGCCGGGACCTCTGGCGCATTCACGTAATGGTCCGCACAAGTGCGGCATTCGATACATCGCTCAGCGTCCTCGGGTTGCTACGTTCTGTTTTCATGGGTATCCGAACGCGATGCGAGACCTGGAACGTGCCCCGCGCAAGAGCGGTGGTGCTCATTGCCGCGGCCGTGGGTCTGCTCACCCGCCTGCTGATCGCGGCACATATGCGGGGCCCGGCCGATGTGCACATCTTTCGCGGATTCGCCCAGGCCGTCGTCCGTTACGGACCCATCCGGATTTACGAACAGCCGCTGCCCGGACTGCCCGTCTACAATCATCCGCCCCTGGCCGGATGGATACTGCTGGGCCTGAATGAAATCTCCGAACTGGGCATTCCCTTCGGTACGTTGATCAGGGCCCCCGCCTCGATCGCCGATTTCTTCTGCGCGCTCGTCGTGTTCGAGATCGTGCGCCGCCGCGCCTCCCTCGGCGCCGCCGTCGCCTGCGGAATCGGCGTGGCCGCCAGCCCCGTACTGATCGCCACCTCCGGCTACCACGGCAACACCGACGCGGTCGCCATCACCTTCGCCCTGCTCGCCGCGCACCTGCTGGCGGACCGGAAGGCGCCGCTGGCCGCCGGGGTGGCCGCCGCGCTCGCGATCAGCGTCAAGTTCATCCCCGTGGTGGTGATCCCGGCGCTGTTCGTCGTCGCGCTGCGGGCGGGGCGGCCGGTGCTCCTCCGCTTCGCCGCGGGCTTCACCGCGCTGTTCGCCCTGGTCTGGGGACCGGTCCTGGTGACCGTCCCGGAGAACCTCAGGGAGAACGTGCTGGAGTACGCCGGCGGCGGCTACCGGCTCTGGGGGCTGGTGCGGTTCGCCGACCTCTTCGGGCTGCCGGACTCCTTCATCACCTTCATCGAGGGCGACGGCCACTTCCTCTTCGTGCTGGCCTGTGTGGCGGCCGGGGTCTGGCTCGCCCGGCTGCGCCCCGCCCAGCTGCCCGTCGTCGTCGCCGTCACGATGGGCCTGCTGCTCCTGCTCTCCACCGCCTCCGCACTCCAGTACCTGACCTGGCCGGCCGCCGGGCTGTTCGTCGTCGGCTTCTGGCCGGGCGCCGCGTACAGCTGCCTGCTGGGCGTGACCGCGGTTCTCGGTTACCGGGGCCGCTCCGCCGTGCGCTGGAACGAAACGGTGCTGCACTTCGCCGAGTTCGGCTGGCTCGTGCTCGCCGCCGCCCTCGCCGCCGGGGTACGCGCGATCCTCGCCGCCCGCCCGGACCGGCCCGGGGGACCGCCCGCCGAGGAGCCCCAGATCGCCTGCCCCCGCACCTCGCACCCCACCGGCTCCGCCGTCAACTGACCCCTCCCCGGAATCCCCCACGCACCCTGAGCAACTGGAGAACGCCCCGTGACGGAAAGCCCGAGCCCCAGGATCGGCGTCCTGGTGGTCGCGTACAACGCCGAGACGACTCTGGAGCGGACCCTCGACCGCATCCCGGCGGACTTCCGCTCCAGGATCGCCGAGATCCTCATCCTCGACGACGCGAGCCACGACGCGACCTTCACCGCGGGCTGCCGCTGGTCGCAGACCGAGGGAATGCCGCGCACCGTCGTCATGCGGCACACCAAGAACCTCGGATACGGCGGGAACCAGAAGGCCGGATACGCCCTGGCCGCCGCGCACGGACTCGACATCGTCGTCCTGCTCCACGGCGACGGGCAGTACGCCCCGGAATTCCTCCCCGACATGGTCGCGCCCATCGAACGCGGCGAATGCGAGGCGGTCTTCGGCTCACGGATGATGACATCCGGCTCCGCGCTCAAGGGCGGCATGCCGATGTACAAATGGCTGGGCAACCGCATTCTCACCCGGGTGGAGAACTCCCTGCTCGGATCGCGGCTCACCGAATTCCACTCCGGATACCGGGCCTACAGCGTCGCGGCACTCAAGAAGCTGCCGATCCAGCGCAATACCGACGCCTTCGACTTCGACACCCAGATCATCGTCCAGCTGCTCGACGCCGGGATGCGGATCAAGGAGATCCCCGTCCCCACCTACTACGGCGACGAGATCTGTTACGTCAACGGCATGAAGTACGCGAAGGACGTCGTCAAGGACGTCCTCGAATACCGGCTCGCGGTCAAGGGGTTCGGCACCTGCGGCTGGATTCCCAAGCCCGTCGAATACGCCTTCAAGGAGGGCGACGGATCCTCGCACGCCGTCATCCTGGAGCGGATGCGCGGCCTCCCGCCCGGCCGGGTCCTCGACCTCGGCTGCTCCGGCGGCCTGTTCGCCCGGCGCCTCGAAGCCCTCGGTCACGAGGTGACCGGCGTCGACTACATCGAGGTCCCCGGCGTACGCGAGAACTGCACCCGCTTCCACCTCGCCAACCTGGAGGAAGGGCTGCCGGCGGAGCTGGGCACCGCGTACGACTACGTGGTCGCCGGGGACGTCATCGAGCACCTCTCCCGGCCCGACCGGGTGCTCGCCGAGGTCGCCCGGGTGCTGCGGCCCGGCGGCCGGGTGCTGCTCTCCGTACCGAACTTCAGCCACTGGTACTCCCGGCTGAGGGTCGCCTTCGGCGTCTTCGGCTACGACCGGCGCGGCATCCTCGACGAAACGCATCTGCGCTTCTTCACCCGGGCCAGCCTGCGCCGCACGGTCCGGGAGGCGGGCTACGACGTCCTCGAACTCGCCTCGACCGGCGCCCCGTTCTGGGCGCTGCTCGGCGGTGGACCGCTCGCCGGGGCGCTGGGCGGCGCGTCCAGGCTGCTCACCCGCATCCGGCCGACGCTGTTCGGCTATCAGCACGTCGCACTGCTTACCCCGCACGCGGCCGAGACGATCATCGCTGGAGAGCACGTCGATGTACAGGACATCCTCAACCGACAGTACGTCCCCGCCGACCGGGTCGGGGTCTGAGCCCGCCGTCCCCCGTCCCACCCCCGCGCCCTCCGCGCCCTCCGCGCCCCCCGCGTCCTCCGCGCCTCTCGCACCGGAGCGGCGGCTGCCGAGCGCCGCAGTCAGGAGCAAGTCCATGACCCTGTCCAGTCTGATCCTGCTGCTGTTCGCCGTGTTCTCCTCGGCGGGCGGTCAGATCATGCTCAAGCACGGGATGAGGACCGCCGCGGTCGCCGCGGACCACGGCGGCGGCTCCGTCGCGCTGCGGGCGGCGACCAGTCCCTGGGTCGTCGTCGGGCTGCTGGTCTTCGCGGTGTCCGCGCTGGCCTGGATGGCGACGCTGGCCAAGGTGCCGCTCTCCATCGCCTACCCGTTCAACGCCCTCGGGTACCTGCTGATCGTGCTGGCCGGGGCGACCGTGCTGCACGAACGGACGTCGATGTGGACCTGGAGCGGTTCGCTGCTGGTGGTCGTCGGCCTGGTCACGGTGATGGCCGGACAGCAGCGCTGAGACCGGTGCCGGACGGGGCCGGGGATGTCCCCGGGGCCCGGCCGGCACCGGCCGCGTCGGCTACTTGACCGCGCCCGCCATCACACCGGAGACGAACTGGCGCTGGAAGGCGAAGAAGACCGCCAGCGGGATCACCATCGACACGAAGGCGCCGGGCGCCAGCACGTCGATGTTGTTGCCGAACTGCCGTACCTGCTGCTGGAGCGCGACCGTGACCGGAGGCGAGTCCGAGTCCGCGAAGATCAGCGCGACCAGCATGTCGTTCCACACCCAGAGGAACTGGAAGATCCCGAGCGAGGCGATGGCCGGACCGCCCAGCGGCATCACGACCCGGGTGAAGAGCCGGATCTCACCCGCCCCGTCGAGCCGGGCCGCCTCCAGCAGCTCCCGCGGGATCTCCGCGAAGAAGTTCCGCAGCAGGAAGATCGCGAAGGGCAGGCCGAAGGCCGTGTGGAAGATTACCACCCCGAGGGTCGTCTCGAAGATCCCGACCGCGCCGAACAGCTTGGAGACCGGCACCAGAGCGACCTGCACCGGTACCACCAGCAACCCCACGACCAGCAGGAACCACCAGTCGCGGCCGGGAAACTCCATCCAGGCGAAGGCGTACCCGGCCAGCGAGCCGATCACCACGACCAGCACGGTCGCCGGGACCGTGATCATGACCGTGTTGAGGAGCGAGCCGGTGATGGTGGAGTTCTCCAGCAGCCGGGCGTAGTTGTCGAAGGTGAGCTCGGAGGGGGCCGTGAAGACCTTCCACCAGCCGCTCGACGCGATGTCGTCCGCCCCGCGCAGCGAGGACAGCAGCAGCCCGACCGTCGGCATCAGCCAGAACAGGGCCACCAGGACCAGGAAGATCCGCATCGCACCGCCGCCCGCGCGGGCGGCGAGCCGGGCGCCCAGCGACCGCCCGGCCTTCGCCGGGGCGTCCCCGGCGGTCGTGCTCGTGGCCGTGGTCGACGTCGTCGTCATCGGCGCCCCTCCTTCCGGATCCGGCGGATGTTCACGTACATCACCGGGAGTACCAGCAGCAGCAGGAGTACGGCGATGGCGCTGCCGATCCCGAGGTCCGCGTCCGTGCCGAACGACGAGCGGTAGAGCTGGAGCGCCAGCACGTTCGCGTCGTCCTGCGAAGAGCCCGGCGCGATGATGAAGACCAGGTCGAAGATCTTCAGCACGTTGATCATCAGCGTGACCAGCACCACCACCAGCACCGGCGCCAGCATCGGCACCGTGATCCGGCGGAACACCTGCCACTCGTTCGCCCCGTCCACCCGGGCCGCTTCGAGGAGTTCACGCGGCAGCCCGGCGAGCCCCGCCGCGATCAGCACCATCGCGAACCCGGCCCACATCCAGACGTAGGAACCGATGATCCCGGGAGTGACGAGCGTCGGGCCCAGCCATTCCACCCCGTGGTACGGCTCAGCGAAATTCGAGGCGGGCAGCCGGATCAGGGCACCGTCCGCCGCCGCGGGCAGGGTGAACGTACCGTCCGCGGCCGCCGTCGCCGAGGCGACGACCTCGCCGCCCTTGACCGCCTCGACCTTCAGCCCCTTGAGGCCGAGCTCCTTGGCGTCGATGGCGTTGGGCCGTCCGCCGCCGCCCTTGGTGAAGTCCAGCCAGGCGGTGCCGAAGACCGCGCCGGTGGCCGCCCCGGTGGTCCGGGCGGGCTTCGCGTCCTTCGGCATGTTCGCCGGGACCACCCCCACCAGCGGCAGGTGCACCTGCTGCCCGGCCCGTGCCGGCTCCTTGGTGACGAAGGAACCGCCACCGCCCGCCTTGAGCGGATGGACCGGCAGCGGATGCGCCTTCGGGTAGCTCGACGACTCGTTGAACGTGTCGTGCACCCCCACCCAGACGGCGTTGGCGACCCCGCGCTCCGGAGCGGCGTCGTACACCAGCCGGAAGATGATGCCCGCGGCGAGCATGGAGATCGCCATCGGCATGAAGACCACCAGCTTGAACGCGGTGCCCCAGCGGATGCGTTCGGTGAGCACCGCGAAGATCAGCCCGAGGGCCGTGGACACGGTGGGTGCGAGCACCACCCAGATCGCGTTGTTCTTCACCGCCGTACGGATCGTGTCGTCCGTGAACAGCGCCTTGTAGTTGTCGAGTCCGGCGAAACCCGTACCCGCCTGGTCGAGGAACGACCGGTAGACGGAGTACACGATCGGATAGACCACCAGCGCGCCCAGCAGCACCAGCGCGGGCGCCAGGAAGAGCGCCGCGATCAGCCGGCGGGTTCCGGTCACGCTCCGGCCGCGCGCCCGCCCGCCGGGCCCGTGCCCGGCGGACGTGTGCCGGACGGGCCCCGGCTCGTCGGGAGTGCGCGGGGCGGACGTGTGCTTGTCGGCGGGTGGCACCGGCTCGGCGCCCCCCGCTGCGGCTGTCGTCATCGCGTCAGCTCTTGTACGCCTTGGCCGCGTCGGACTCCAGTTTCGCCTGGGCCCCCGCGATGTCCTTCGGGTTCTTCAGGAAGTCCTGGAGGATCTTCCACTCGCCCTTGCCGGGCGTCCCGCCGAACGACTGCGGGGCCTGGTCGGACATGTCGAACCGGACCGCGTCACCGGCCGAGATCAGCGCCTTCGCCATCGTGCGCTGCACCTCGTTGGGGTACGCGGCCCCGTCCAGGGACTTGTTCGGCGAGATGAACCCGCCCTGTTCCGCCATGATCTTCGCGGCGTCCGCCGAGGCCAGCCAGGTCAGCAGGGCCTGCGCGCCCTTGCCGTCCTTCAGCGCCACCGCGGCGTCGCCGCCCGTCACGACGGGGGACTCGGCGCCGACCGCCGGGAACGGGAAGACCTTGGCGTCGGTCCCGACCTTCGCCTTCGTCTGCCCGATGTTGACCGCCACGAAGTCGCCCTCGTAGACCATCGCGGCCTTGGGCTGGTCGCCGCCGGTGAACGTCTGGGTGACCGAGGCCGGGAACTCCGTCTGCAACGCGCCGTCGGCGCCGCCCGCGATCAGCGACGGCTTGCCGAAGAGCTCGGCCAGCGTGGACAGCGCGTCCTTGACGGACGGGTCCGTCCACTTGATCTTGTGCTGGGCGAGCTGGTCGTACTTCTCCGGACCGGCCTGGGAGAGATAGACGTTCTCGAACCAGTCGGTGAGCGTCCAGCCGTCCGCGCCGCCGACCGAGACCGGGGTGACGCCCGAGGCGGAGACCGTCTCGGCGGTCTTCAGGAAGTCCTTCCAGGTCTTCGGCTCGCTCGCGCCCGCGTTCTCGAACGCCTTGGCGTTGTACCAGACCAGGGACTTGTTGGCGGCCTTGAAGTAGACCCCGTACTGGGTGCCGTCCACCGCGCCGAGATCCTGCCAGACCTGGGAGTAGTTCTTGGCCAGCTGGGCCTTGGCCTCGGGGCCGACCGGCTTCGCCCACTTCTTCTGCGCGGCCTGCTGGATCGCGCCGACCTGCGGGATCATCGCGATGTCCGGCGGCTGACCGCCCGCGATCTTCGTACCGAGGAAGTTGACGATCGGGTCCTGCGCCGGGACGAAGGTGACCTCCGCGCCGGTGCGGCTCTCGAACTCCTTGAGGACCTTGACGAAGTTGGCCTGTTCGGCGCCGGTCCAGACCGCCGCGACCGACAGCTTCTCGCCGTCCAGCTTGGGCAGTGAGACGCTCGACGAGCCGCCCTTGCCGCTTCCCTGGCCCCTGGCCGGTTCGTCCTTGCCGTCGTCGCCGCCGCACCCGGTGAGGGCGAGGGCGCCGACGGCGGTGAACACCGCGGCGGCCCTGCTGATCCGAAGGGTTGTGCGCATTGCTTCCCCGTCTCTCACATCGTTGTGTGCGCACAGTCCTACGCCCGGTGCTGGGGGCCCGCAATACCGCTTCCCGCCTCAACTCCCGTATCGTGATGGGCTCGTGACGCGATGTCAGAGCATGTCCGGACCCGGTTGCCGCTCAGGAGGGGACGGGGCCGAACGGCGCTATCGGATCGGCGTCGACCGAACGGGCCGCCCACTCCAGCGCACTGGCCAGCAACGCCAGATCGGTCGGCCCGTTGCCCAGCTCGCGGACCGGGCGCCGGGTCGGCGGATCGCCCATCCGCTCCCACTCCAGCGGTACGACGGTGGGCCGCAGCGTGGCCGTACGCGGAATGCGCCCCGTCACCCGGCCGCCCTGGAAGGGGGTGACCCGCCCGTCCGGATGGCCGAGCCTGCCCCGGCCGGGCGCCGGGTCCTCCGGCGAACGCGGCGCCACCGGCGCGTCCAGCACGATGCGCAGCCGGGCCCCGTGGGCCAGGTCCGTGTCCTCCGTCCGCTCGGGGCGGGCGGACGCCGCGACCAGGTGCACGCCCAGCCGTCCGCCCTCCCGCGCCACGGCCTCCAGGGCCCGCACCACCGAACCCGCGGCGGGGCGGCCCGGACTGCCGAGCGCCGGGGCGACCAGCGCGTCGAAGTCGTCGGCCAGCACGACGAGCCGGGGCAGCGGGGTGGGGCCGGGCCCGGCGGGCCGGGCGGCCGGGCGCAGCCGGAGCGTTCCGCTCGCCGGGGCGTCCACGTCACCGCGCTGCTCCGCGGCGGACGCCGGGCGCTGGCCGACCATCCGCCGCGCCACGTCCTGACGGTGGTGCCACTCCGCGAAGTCGTACGGACCGAGCAGCTCGGCGCGGCGCTTCAGCTCGCCGCTCAGCTCCTGGGCGAACTCCCGCATCCGCACCGGATCGGAGGCCACCAGATGGGAGAAGGCGTGCGGCAGCTCCTCGCAGGGGCCGAGGCCCTCGCCCCGGTCGCCGCCCGCGCCGTCGACCAGCATCAGGCCCAGCAGATCGGGCCGGGCGGCGGCGGCGAGCGAGGCGGCGACGGCCCGCAGCAACTCCGTACGCCCGCTGCCCGCCGGTCCCTCGACCAGCAGATGGGGGCCCTCCTCCGACAGGTCCACGCTGACCGGGCCCCGGGGCCCGGCCCCGAGCACCACCACGGGCCGCCCGACCGTCACGGACCCTTCGGGCGCGGCGGGGGCCGGCACCGCCCGGGGCGGGCCAGCGGCCGGGGGAGCGGTGGTGATCCGGGGGGTGTCCTCGCCGCGCGGTCCGCTCACCCGGTGCGCTCCGTGTCCCGGCCCGGCGGTACGGGGACGTCCGGCCCCCGGGGCCGTGCGCCCGGAACCGGGGGCGTCGAACCCGTCCTCGGGGACGAGGGAGTGGCCGGGGGCACCGACATGGGTGGCGTGCTCGCTGCCGGGGAACGGGGCGCCGCCCACCCGCTGCGCCCCCACCCGGGAGCCCGACGCGCGCGGATGCTCCGTACGCCCCGAGCCGGGGCTCCCCGCGCCGGAGCCGCCGTCCGCGGCGCCGTCCGTCCAGCGGCCCGCGCCGCGCACCGTGGCGCCGGGCTGTTCGTCGGCGGTGGAGGCCCAGCGCGCCATCAGGGACGCCGGAGTGGCACGGGCCAGCCCCAGCTCGTCCAGCAGCCGGGCGGTCGTCGGGAGAGCGGCCGCCGACCGGCCGTGCGCCGTGGCCGCCCCCTCCACGCGCAACGGCGCCAGCGCCCGGCCGAACCGTTCCGCCCAGTGCGCCGACACCGCGTCCACCGAGGCGACCGTGCCGCGCCCGGCGGCCTGCCCGCCCGCGGTCCGCAGCAGCCGCAAGGCCGTCGCCACGTCGCCGCTGAGCATCGCCACCGCCCCGCATTCGCGGAAGGGGATCGAGGCGTGGCAGGCGGCCTCGTACGTCGCCGCGACCGGTGAGGTGGGGGTGGCGGCAGGGGTCTCGGCCAGACAGATCAGATGGATGCCCGCCGCGGCACCGGCGGCGGCCAGCCGCGCGGCGTTCTCGCGCAGCGCCGCCGAGCCCGGGTCGCCGTCGAGGACCACCACGGTGTACGGACCCGTGTGCCGGGCCGCGGCCTCGGCGACCGTGGCGCGGTCCAGACTCGCCCAGCCGGGCCCGAGCGGGCCGTCGTCCAGGCGCCGGACCAGTTCCGTGACCCGGGCGGTGGCCTGGTCGCGGTCGTGGGCGAGGAGCAGGCGGCAGTCCTGGCCGTGCGCCGGGCGCAGATGGGGCAGCCAGCCGAGCCAGGACCACTCGCGTCTGCGCTCCTGCGCGCCGCGTGCCCGGTCCACGCTGATCAGCACGATCTCCAGGTCGGCCGGGGAGTGCAGCGCGGCGAGCTGCGCCACCACGGACCGGGCGAGCCCGGCGAGCCGGGTCCGCGGACCCGCGAGGCCGAGCGAGCCGGCCTCCCGCAGCCCCACCGTCACCGGGACCACGGGCAGCTCCGCCCGGTCGGCCGTGCCCAGCCGCACCACGAGTGCCTCGGGGTGGCCCGCGCCGCGCTCCCAGAGCCGGGGGCCGGGGCCGAGCGCGGTCAGCAGCACGGCCGCCGGATCGGGCCAGGCGCTCCGCTCCCCGCCCGCCGACGACGCCGGGGCGGCGGACGACGGCGGCCCGGCGTCCCCGGGCCCCTGGGACTCCGGTCCCGGCGCGGCCTCGCCCCGGCCGCCCGCGAGGCGGCGTGCCCAGGCACCGATCCCGCCCCTGCGGGGCGGCTCGTCCTGCGGCGCGGGGGCGGCGGGCGGCCTCGCGCCGTCCGCCGCCAGGCCCTCGCCGTCATGGCCGGCGTCGGCGCCGGAGCGGGCGGGGACGGGCGGGGCGTGGTCCGGCCCGGGGCCGTCGGCGGCACCCGCCGTACCGGACACCCGGAGGTGGCCCTCGCCGTCGGGGGCGGTCGGCAGGGCGGGCGTCGGCGCGCCGGACGTGAGCCGGAGCGCGGACTCGCCGAGCCGCAGCAGCGCACCGGGCTTCAGCCGGACCGGGCGGTCGTGGACCTCCGCACCGTCGAGCAGGGTGCCGTTGGTGGAGTCGAGATCGGCCACCGAGACCGTGCCGTCGCCCAGGACCGTCACCACGCAGTGCAGCCGGGACACGTCCGGGTCGTCGAGCGGTACGTCGGCGTCGGCGGAGCGGCCGATCCGGATGCGGCCGCCGTGCAGCAGATGGACCCCGCCCGCGTCCGGCCCCGCGACCACGTGCAGCCGCGCCGGGACCGCGTCGTCCACCGCCTCGTCCTCGCCGGGGACCTGGAGGGAGAGCACCGCCCCGTCCACCAGCGGCGGCTCACCCAGCGCGCTGCGCTGTCCGTCGAGCCGCTCGCGCCCGGCGTACAGCACCACCGCGCCGCCGCCGAGCTGGCCCTCGGGCCCCAGGACGGCGGTGGCGAGCTGGGACGCCACGGTGGCGAGGGCCGTCCCGGGCGGGGCGGTGACCAGCACGTCGCACGCGCGCGCCGGAGTCTGGCCGCTGCGCGGCGCGAGGACGGTCAGCCGGATCTGCATCGCCGTCAGCGGTCCCTTCTGCGCGCTGCGCCGAGCAGGGGAAACGCCCTGTGACCCTCCCCCCACCCGTCACGGACGCGTCGTCCGGTACAAGGTTCGTCACGCACCGAGGGGCCGAACCCCACAGTCCGTGCTGGAGGCATCCTCGCACTTGCCACTGACATCGCGCCCGGGGGTGGCTGCTTAACGATCTTGAAACGTCGGCTGTGCGCCCATAAGTGCCTGCTTGGAACGGTGCCGACGGGGACGGAACCGTTCCGGAACCACCTCCGGGGCGGTTCTTCGAACATGAGTGCGGCAACCATCGGCCCGGAAAGGGCGTCTTGTTCCAGGACGCCCGAAGTCCCCGAGGGGTGCCGTCAGGGCGTACGGGCCGACACGAGGCCCTGGGATCTGTCCCGAAACCGCCGCCCGCCGGACGGTTTGACGAAAGGCCCTAGAGTAAGCCGGAACTCCCGGGCGGAATCCGGGAACACCGTAAGCACCACGATCTGCAGGGAGCGCATGACGTGCGGCCGGTAGGCAGCAAGTACCTCCTGGAGGAGCCGCTGGGACGCGGCGCCACGGGCACCGTCTGGCGGGCCCGCCAGCGGGAGACCGCGGGCGCCGAGGCGGCCGTCGCCGGTGAGCCCGGCGAGACCGTAGCGATCAAGGTCCTGAAGGAAGAACTGGCCAACGACGCCGATGTCGTGATGCGGTTCCTGCGCGAGCGCTCCGTGCTGCTCCGGCTCACCCACGAGAACATCGTGCGCACCCGCGACCTGGTCGTCGAGGGTGATCTCCTCGCCCTGGTCATGGACCTGATCGACGGCCCCGACCTGCACCGCTATCTCCGTGAGAACGGTCCGCTCACCCCGGTCGCCGCCGCCCTGCTCACCGCGCAGATCGCCGACGCGCTCGCCGCCAGTCACGCCGACGGCGTCGTGCACCGCGACCTGAAGCCCGCCAACGTCCTGCTGGACGAGAGCGGCGGCCAGATGCGCCCGATGCTCACCGACTTCGGCATCGCCCGCCTCGCCGACTCACCGGGGCTCACCCGCACCCACGAGTTCGTCGGCACCCCCGCCTACGTGGCGCCCGAGTCCGCCGAGGGCCGTCCGCAGACCTCCGCCGTCGACATCTACGGCGCGGGCATCCTGCTGTACGAGCTGGTCACCGGCCGCCCGCCGTTCGCCGGTGGCACCGCCCTCGAAGTGCTGCACCGGCATCTCAGCGAGGAGCCCGTCCGCCCCGGCAACGTCCCGGCCCCGCTGTGGACGGTGATAGAGCGCTGTCTGAGCAAGGACCCCGACCGGCGGCCCAGCGCCGAGAACCTGGCCCGCGGTCTGCGTGTCGTCGCCGAGGGCATCGGCGTGCACGCGAGCTCCGCCCAGATCGCCGCGGCCGACGGAGTGGGCGCCCTGCTCGCCCCCGACCCGGCCCCCGCGGCCGTCCCCGGGGATCCCGGCGCGGCGGACCCGACCCAGGTGCTGCCGGCCAACGCGGGCTCGTACGACCCCGCCGCCGCCACGAGCGTCCTGCCGCAGACGGGGCCGGGCGCGGGCGGGCACGCCGACCCGACCTCGGTCCTGCCTCCCGTGCCGCCGCGCCCGGACGGTCCCCCGCAGCCCGAGGATCCGCACCCCTGGCAGTCCCAGCTCCGGGCCGCCCGCGACCGCAACGACCAGACCCAGGTCCAGTACCTCGACCCGAGCGAGGACCCGCTGCGCAGGCGCCCCCAGCGCCCGCAGCCTCCACAGCAGCACCAGCACCAGCAGCAGCCCCCGCAGCAGCACCAGCAGCGGCGCCAGCCGCAGCAACAGCAGTACCCCCAGCACCAGTACCAGCCCCAGCCGCCGCAGCAGCCCCAGCCGCAGCGTCAGCAGTACGCGCCCCCGCAGCAGCCGGCGGCGCCGCAGCCACCGGCCCCGCGCCAGCCCCGCGAGCCGAGGCAGCGCAGCGCCAATCCGATGCGGATCCCCGGCCTCGGCTGCCTCAAGGGCTGTCTGTTCACGCTGGTGCTGCTCTTCGTCGCGGGCTGGCTGATCTGGGAGCTGACTCCGTTGCAGGACTGGATCGGCCAGGGCAAGAGCTACTGGAAGGCGATCAGCGACGCGGTCTCCACCGTGGGCGACTGGATCTCCGAGCTGGGCGGCGGCGACTCCGGCAGCACCGGCACCCCCTGAGCCACCACCGCACCGGCGGCCCCTGAACGGCTGCCACCGCACCGGCGGCCCCCGAACGGCCACCGCACCGGCGGCCCCGAGGAGCGGCCGCGCCCATCAACTCTGTAGCTATATCGACTTCCGCGGGCCAGTTTCCCCCGCATATCGCCCGCGGAAGTGAGGCTTGGCGCCATCCCGGGCACTCAACCACCCGGCCGACGCGTAACTTTGTCGACCGGGGGTCATGAGCGACGGTCCATCGCCAGCCGCTGAGGGAGCAGTCTTGGCACGGAATATCGGCAGCCGGTACACCGCACACCAGATCCTGGGGCGCGGCAGCGCGGGCACGGTCTGGCTCGGCGAAGGGCCCGAGGGCCCGGTGGCCATCAAGCTGCTCCGCGAGGACCTCGCGTCCGACCAGGAGCTGGTCGGACGCTTCGTCCAGGAGCGCACCGCCCTGCTCGGCCTCGACCATCCGCACATCGTCGCCGTCCGCGACCTCGTGGTCGACGGCAACGACCTGGCCCTGGTCATGGACCTGGTGCGCGGCACCGACCTGCGCACCCGGCTGGACCGTGAACGCCGCCTCGCGCCCGAGGCCGCCGTGGCGATCATCGCGGACGTCGCGGACGGCCTCGCCGCCGCGCACGCAGCCGGGGTGGTCCACCGCGATGTCAAGCCGGAGAACATCCTGCTCGACATGGAGGGCCCGCTCGGTCCCGGCGGCGCGCACCCGGCGCTGCTCACCGACTTCGGTGTGGCCAAGCTGATCGACACCCCGCGCCGCACGAAGTCCACCAAGATCATCGGTACGCCGGACTACCTGGCGCCCGAGATAGTCGAGGGGCTGCCGCCGCGCGCCGCCGTCGACATCTACGCGCTCGCCACGGTCCTGTACGAACTGCTCGCCGGTTTCACGCCGTTCGGCGGCGGCCATCCCGGGGCGGTCCTGCGGCGGCATGTGACGGAGACGGTCGTCCCGCTCCCCGGCATCCCCGAGGAACTCTGGCAGCTCCTGGTGCAGTGCCTGGCCAAGGCCCCCGCCTCCCGGCTGCGCGCCTCCGAGCTCGCGGCCCGGCTGCGCGAACAGCTCCCGCAGCTGGCGGGCATCCCGCCGCTCGACGTGGACGAGCCGGACGCGGAGCCGCAGGCCCGCGGCTACGACGAGCAGAGCTACGCCCCCGCTCCCGAGGAGCCCCGCCGCCGCGGCGCGGTCCCGCTGGTCCCCGGCTCGTCCGCCGACTCCAACCGGGACACCCACACCAGCATGCGCGTCCCGGCTCCCGACGAGCTCTCCGGCGGCCCCCGGGGCACCGCCAGGGCCCCCCGCTCCCCGGGCGCCCCCCGCCCCGGCTCGGCCCGCAACAAGTCCGCCGCCGTCCGCAAGCGCCGCATCGTGCTGGGCGGCGCGGCCCTGGCGCTGGTGGCCGCGCTCGGCGTGGGCGGCGCGCTGGCGCTGGGCGGCGACGACACGGAGGCACCCGAACGGGAGCCGGGGAGCTCGGCGCCGGAGTCACCCTGACCCGGCCGCGCGAGAGCCCCGAACCGGCCCGCGTCCGGCCCCGTGAGGGCCTGGCGCGGGCGGTTGCCGGGACGAATCGGACAGCCCGAGGAACGTCCGCGCCGACAGCCGTTACGCTGGACCCGTGGCAGTCGTCGATATTTCCGAAGAGCTGAAGTCCCTCTCCTCGACCATGGGGTCGATCGAGGCCGTCCTGGACCTGGATGCGCTGAGGGCGGACATCGCCGCGCTCGAGGAGCAGGCGGCCGCGCCCTCCCTCTGGGACGACCCCGAGGCGGCGCAGAAGATCACCAGCAAGCTTTCGCATCTCCAGGCGGAGGTCCGCAAGACGGAGGCCCTGCGCGGCCGCATCGACGACCTCGGTGTCCTCTTCGAGCTCGCCCAGGACGAGGACGACGCCGACGCGCTGGCCGAGGCCGAGACGGAGCTGGACGCCGTCAGGAAGGCGCTGGACGAGATGGAGGTCCGCACCCTCCTGTCCGGCGAGTACGACGCCCGTGAGGCCCTGGTCAACATCCGCGCCGAGGCCGGCGGAGTGGACGCGGCGGACTTCGCCGAGAAGCTCCAGCGCATGTACATCCGCTGGGCCGAGCGGCACGGCTACAAGACCGAGGTCTACGAGACGTCGTACGCGGAGGAGGCCGGCATCAAGTCGACCACCTTCGCCGTGCAGGTGCCGTACGCCTACGGCACGCTCTCCGTCGAGCAGGGCACCCACCGCCTCGTCCGGATCTCCCCCTTCGACAACCAGGGCCGCCGCCAGACGTCCTTCGCGGGTGTCGAGGTGCTGCCCGTGGTCGAGCAGACCGACCACATCGAGATCGACGAGTCCGAGCTGCGCGTGGACGTGTACCGCTCCTCGGGCCCCGGCGGCCAGGGCGTCAACACCACGGACTCCGCGGTCCGGCTGACCCACCTGCCGACCGGCATCGTCGTCTCCTGCCAGAACGAGCGCTCGCAGATCCAGAACAAGGCGTCCGCGATGAACGTCCTCCAGGCGAAGCTGCTGGAACGCCGCCGCCAGGAGGAGCAGGCCAAGATGGACGCCCTCAAGGGCGACGGCGGCAACTCCTGGGGCAACCAGATGCGGTCGTACGTCCTGCACCCGTACCAGATGGTCAAGGACCTGCGTACGGAGTTCGAGATGGGCAACCCGGAAGCGGTCTTCAACGGCGAGATCGACGGCTTTCTCGAGGCCGGTATCCGCTGGCGCAAGCAGCGCGAGAAGTAGGCGGCGACAGCCTTCCCGGCGGTGCCGGAGACCCACACGGTCTCCGGCACCGCCGTTTTCCGTGGAGGAGCGGTGGCCGCCGCTCGTGCGGGCGCGGTGGTGCGTGCGTCACAGTCGTGCCTCCGTCTGGTGACCAACTGCGACCAAAGCGGCGCATAGCGCACGGAACGGCCTTGACGTAGTTCTTAACCGCCGACAAGGTGCTAGGGCAGCATGCGTATGTCTGGGACGGGTGTGAACGGGGGCGGGCGGCATGACCATGACTCTGTGGGGCGCCGTTCGGAGCGAACTCCGGGGAGCCGGGGCCCGCATATGGCTGCTCCACTGACGAGAACAGCTACTGGGGGTAGCAGCACATGACGAAGAAGACGCGCGTACGCGTCGCGAGGATCGCCGCGGGTGCGGTCATCGCCGCGGGTGCCTCGCTCACCGCCGCCGGTGTCGCTTCGGCGGTCGGCGTCGATGTCAACGTTGCCGGGCTGTCGGCCGAGGCCCAGATCAATGGTGAGGGCGAGGGCGAGTGCAGCCCGATCGACCCGCGCTGCAACGAGAACGGCGGCGGCGAGTCCAACGGCGGTAACTCGTCCAACGGCGGCAACGAGTCCAACGGTGGCAGTGAGTCCAACGGCGGTAACTCGTCCAACGGTGGCAACGAGTCCAACGGTGGGAACGAGTCCAACGGTGGCAGTGAGTCCAACGGCGGTAACTCGTCCAACGGTGGCAACGAGTCCAACGGTGGCAACGAGTCCAACGGTGGCAACGAGTCCAACGGCGGTAACTCGTCGAACGGTGGCAACGAGTCCAACGGTGGGAACGAGTCCAACGGCGGTAACTCGTCCAACGGTGGCAACGAGTCCAACGGCGGCAACGCGTCCAACGGTGGGAACTCCTCCACCAGTGGCAGCCCGTCGACCGGCGGTAACTCCTCCACCGGCGGCTCCGGCAACCACGGCGGCACCTCCTCCGCCGGCGGCTCTGGTGACCAGGGCGGTACCTCCGGCACCGGTGGCACCTCCGGCACCAGCGGTTCCACCGGCGGTTCCGCGACCGGCGGCGACGACTCCTGCACCGTCGACCTCGACGGCGCCAAGTGCGCGGACAACACCACCCCCGACTCGGCCGGCAACCAGCCGGTCGAGCAGGGCAAGGGCAAGGACGAGCTCGCCGAGACCGGCGCCGCCGAGACCACCTTCCTGGTGATCGGCGCCGCCACGATGATCGCCGGAGGCATCGGCTTCCGTATCCTGCCGCGCCTGATGAACGGCCGCGCGGTCGCCTAAGGACTGCCGTCCGCACCGGGTCCGGCCCGGCGCACAGGCACAGAGGGGCCCGGGACGCCACATGGCGTCCCGGGCCCCTCCATGTACGTACGCCCGGACGGAACGGTCCTACGCGCCCTGGTGCGCCAGCAGCGCCAGGGCACCCACCAGCACCACCAGCAGGGCCACCAGCATCGCCGGGTTCAGCCCGGCGAACATGCCCTGTCCCTGCTCCTGCTGAAGCCGCTCACGGCTGGCCCGGCACACGGGGCAACGGCCCTCGCTGACGGGCGCCGCGCAGTTCGCGCACACCAGTCGGTCGTAGGTCATGCGCCTTCCTCCTCCCGCGCGGCGGAGCCGCAACGCGTTTCCGCTCCGCACAACGCTCAGGGAAACGCAACCGTTCCCCCTACCACTGTGCCAGCTCGCGCGGATTTCGGCGCGGCCCGCCGGAGATCACCCGTTCCGTCATACTTGTCACCCGCGTCCGGCCGGTGCTGTTCCGACACAAAACGCCCATCCCTGGACGTGCGCCTGCACGCCTCAGTCCGGTTCGCGTATGGTCACGCACACCTACTCCCGGCCGACCGTGGTGCATCCGTGATCCGATTCGACAACGTCTCCAAGACCTACCCGAAGCAGAGCCGCCCCGCTCTACGGGATGTGTCCCTCGATATCGAGAAGGGCGAGTTCGTCTTCCTGGTGGGCTCCTCCGGCTCCGGCAAGTCCACCTTCATGCGACTCATCCTCCGTGAGGAACGTGCCAGTCAGGGCGCGGTCCACGTCCTGGGCAAGGACCTCTCCCGCCTGTCCAACTGGAAGGTGCCGCACATGCGCCGCCAGCTGGGCACGGTGTTCCAGGACTTCAGGCTCCTGCCCAACAAGACCGTCGCGGAGAACGTGGCGTTCGCGCAGGAAGTCATCGGCAAGCCGCGCGGCGAGATCCGCAAGGCGGTGCCCCAGGTCCTCGACCTGGTCGGCCTCGGCGGCAAGGAGGACCGGATGCCCGGCGAGCTCTCCGGTGGTGAGCAGCAGCGCGTGGCGATCGCGCGGGCCTTCGTGAACCGTCCCATGCTGCTGATCGCGGACGAGCCCACGGGCAACCTCGACCCGCAGACCTCCGTCGGCATCATGAAGCTGCTGGACCGGATCAACCGGACCGGCACCACCGTGATCATGGCGACCCACGACCAGAACATCGTCGACCAGATGCGCAAGCGCGTCATCGAGCTGGAGAAGGGCCGTCTCGTACGCGACCAGGCGCGCGGCGTCTACGGCTACCAGCACTGAGCACCGAGCACTGAAAGGACGCCATGCGCGCCCAGTTCGTCCTGTCGGAGATCGGCGTCGGCCTCCGTCGCAACCTCACGATGACCTTCGCCGTCGTCGTCTCCGTCGCCCTCTCGCTCGCCCTGTTCGGCGGCGCGCTGCTCATGCGCGAGCAGGTCAGCACGATGAAGGACTACTGGTACGACAAGGTCAACGTCTCGATCTTCCTCTGCAGCAAGAGCGATGTGACCTCGACGCCCAAGTGCGCCAAGGGTGCCGTCACCACCGAGCAGAAGAATCAGATCAAGAGTGATCTCGGCAAGATGGACGTGGTCGACACGGTCACCTACGAGTCGGCCGACGAGGCGTACAAGCGTTACCAGGACCAGTTCGGCGACTCGCCCATGGCGAGCAACATCACGCCGGACCAGATGCAGGAGTCGTACCGGGTCAAGCTCCACGACCCGAAGAAGTACAAGGTCGTCGCCACCGCCTTCGCGGGCCGTGACGGGGTGCAGTCCGTGCAGGACCAGAGAAGCATTCTGGACAACCTCTTCGGTCTGATGAACGGCATGAACGTGGCCGCCCTCTTCGTGATGGCGCTGATGCTCGTCATCGCGCTGATGCTGATCGTGAACACCGTCCGGGTGTCCGCGTTCAGCCGACGGCGCGAGACCGGGATCATGCGGCTCGTGGGGGCCTCCGGCTTCTACATCCAGATGCCGTTCATCATGGAGGCCGCGTTCGCCGGTCTCATCGGCGGCGTGCTGGCCTGCGTCATGCTGCTGGCCGGCCGGTACTTCCTGATCGACGGCGGCCTGGCCCTCCAGAGCAAGCTGACCCTGATCGACTTCATCGGCTGGGACGCGGTCTTCACCAAGCTGCCCCTGGTCCTGGCAATCGGCCTGCTGATGCCCGCCGTTGCCGCGCTCTTCGCGCTCCGCAAGTACCTCAAGGTGTGACATGCGCCCCCTGGGCGCGCGGCCAACCGGCCGTGCGCCCAGGGGGCGTTGTCCTAGACTCGGCGCCATGCCGGGCCCCGCGCAGTGTTTCGGGCCCCGCGGCGTGCGCCGCGGGGCTGCCCTGACCTTGGTCTTCGCGGGCGTGCTGACCGCCGGGGCCGCCGCCGGCGCCCTGCCCCGCGACGGTCACGACTCCGCGGCGCCGGTCACCCGTTCCGTCGCCTCCGCCGTCAACAGCGACGAGGTCACCGCCGCCGCGGCGCGCGCCGTCGCCGACGGCAAGTCCGGCCAGGAGGCGGCGGCGAAGGCCGTCAGCCGCAGCGGGGACCGCTGGGGCGCGGTGTACGACGACCGGCAGTACGCGGAGTTCGAGCGGTCCCTGGACGGCTCGTACACCGGCGTCGGGATCTCCGCGAGGCGCGCCGCGAACGGGCGGGTCGAGGTGACCCGGGTCCAGCCCGGCAGCCCTGCGGACCGGGCGGGCATCGCGCCGGGCGACCTGCTCCGCACCATCGACGGCCACCGGGTCGACCGCCGCCCCGTCGCCGAGGTCGTCGCTCTGCTGCGCGGCGACCGTACGGAGGCGGCCGAGGGCAGCACGGTGGTCCTCGGCATCGAGCGGGGCGCCCTCGCGCGGACCGAGACGCTGCGCCGGGCCAGGCTCACCACCGAGGCCGTGACCATACGGCGGATCGGCGCTGGCCGCCCGGAGCCCGAAGCCGTACTGATCGAGGTCGACTCCTTCACCAAGGGCTCGGGCGCCAAGGTCCGTGACGCGGTCCGGACGGCCCCCGGCGACGCCGGGGTGCTCCTCGACCTGCGCGGCAACTCCGGCGGACTGGTCACCGAGGCCGTCACCGCCGCCTCCGCCTTCCTGGACGGCGGCCTGGTCGCCACGTACGACGTGCACGGCGAGCAGCGCGCCCTGTACGCCCAGCCCGGCGGCGACACCTCGCGCCCGCTCGTCGTCCTGGTCGACGGCGGCACGATGAGCGCCGCCGAACTGCTCACCGGCGCGCTCCAGGACCGGGGCCGCGCCGTCACCGTGGGCTCGCGGACCTTCGGCAAGGGCTCGGTCCAGATGCCCAGCAGGCTTCCGGGCGGCGGAGTGGCCGAGCTGACCGTCGGCCACTACCGCACCCCGGCGGGGCGCGGGGTCGACGGGCGCGGCATCACCCCGGACCTCGCGGTCGGCTCCCGGGCCGAGCAGCGGGCCAGGACAGTATTGAGTGGCCTCGGGGGTGGGCCGTAGTGCGAAAATGGCCGCACTATGGCTAAGGAAAAAGACACGGGGCGCAAGCTCATCGCGCAGAACAAGAAGGCGCGGCACGACTACCACATCCTCGACACCTACGAGTGCGGTCTCGTCCTCATGGGCACCGAGGTCAAGTCGCTGCGGCTGGGCCGGGCCTCCCTGGTGGACGGCTTCGTCCAGATCGACGGCGGCGAGGCCTGGCTGCACAACATCCACGTGCCCGAGTACGTGCAGGGGACCTGGACCAACCACTCGGCCAAGCGGAAGCGCAAGCTGCTGATGCACCGGGCCGAGATCGACAAGCTGGAGTCGAAGTCCAGCGAGACGGGCCACACGATCGTGCCCCTCGCGCTGTACTTCAAGGACGGCCGGGTCAAGGTCGAGATCGCGCTCGCCAAGGGCAAGAAGGAGTTCGACAAGCGGCAGACCCTGCGCGAGAAGCAGGACCTCCGCGAGACCAACCGCGCGATCTCCGCCGTCCGCAGGCGCCAGCGGAGCGCCTGAGGCCCCGGTCCCCGGGGCCTCGCCGGGCTCCGCCAGGAATAGGCTGGCATCGTCGCACGTTGGTCACGTACGATGGCAACGCACTCCACAGCGGGTGCGCGCATTTGAAAAAACAACATGGGGATGATCGGTTTCGACAGCGGATGTCGAAGCAGGGGAAGCGTGTCGAGGAAGCGGCAATGATCTCGTAAACCATATGTCGCAACCAATAATCGCCAACACCAAGCGCGATTCCTTCGCCCTCGCTGCCTAAGTAGCGACTTGCGAAGTGTCAGCCCGGGGGTGATCCCGACCCGGATCCTGGCATCATCAAGGGATCTAAACTTCTAGACCCGGTCACGGGGCCTAGAAGGAAATCAAACAGTGACTGAGCCCGTCGGAGACTTGTCCGCGTGATCTCCGGGGCCGAGAAAATCGCAGCGGACTGCACACGGAGAAGCCCTGGTTCCGCACCGTTGGACGCGGGTTCGATTCCCGCCATCTCCACAATTCCCATGTGAGCCTCCGCCCCGCGAGATTATTCGCGGGGCGGAGGCTTTTTCATGCCCGCCGTCGGCTACGCCACCGTGCGGATGAGCTTCTTGTTGACGAACTCCTCGATACCCGGACGGCCCAGCTCGCGGCCGAAGCCGGAGCGCTTGATGCCGCCGAAGGGCAGCTCGGCGCCTTCGGCGCCGACACCGTTGATGAACACCATGCCGGCCTCGATGCCGTCGGCGACGCGGGCGGCCTGCGCGGCGTCGGTGGTGAAGACGTACGAGCCGAGACCGTAGGGGGTGTCGTTGGCGATCCGCAGCGCGTCCTGCTCGTCGGCGGCACGGAAGACCATGGCGACCGGGCCGAAGAGCTCCTGGCGTGCCGTGGCGTGCTCGGTGGTGAGACCGGTGAGAACCCCGGCCGGGAAGTGGGCGCCGCTGCGTTCACCCTCGGTGTGCAGGGTGGCACCTTCCGCGACGGCCGCGGCCACCTGGCGCTCCAGGGTGTCGGCCGCGGCGACCGAGGACAGCGGCGCCCCGGACTGGCGGGCGAGGAGCGCGGTGGTGAACTTCTCCACGAACGGGTCGTAGAGGTCGGAGGTGACGACGAATCGCTTGGCGGCGTTGCAGGCCTGACCGGTGTTGTCGAGGCGGGCGGAGACCGCGGCGTCCACGACGGAGTCGAGGTCGTCGGTGGACAGCACGAGGAACGGGTCGGAGCCGCCGAGTTCCAGGACGACCTTCTTCAGGTGCCGTCCGGCGATCTCGGCGACGGCGGCACCGGCGCGTTCCGAGCCGGTCAGGGACACGCCGTGGACGCGCGGGTCGGCGATCACCTCGGCGATCTGCTCGTTGGTGGCGTACACGTTGACGTACGCGCCGGTGGGGAAACCGGCCTCGGTGACCAGCCGCTCCAGCAGTGCCGCGGTGGCCGGGCACTGCGGGGCGTGCTTGAGGACGATGGTGTTGCCCAGGGCGAGGTTCGGGGCGGCGAACCGGGCGACCTGGTAGGCGGGGAAGTTCCACGGCATGATGCCGAGCAGCACACCCACCGGGCCGCGCCGGACGACGGCGCGGCCGGGGCCGGAGGTGACGGGAAGCTCCTCGTCGGCGAGGAACTCCTCGGCGTGGTCGGCGTAGTAGTGGTAGATGTCGACGCAGAAGTCGATCTCGCCCTCCGCCTCGTCGAGCGGCTTGCCCATCTCGCGCACGATGCCCGCCGCGAGTTCGGCGCGGTGCTCGGCGTGCAGGTCCCCGAGACGGCGCAGAAGCGCGGCCCGCTCGGCCACGGAGGTGCTCCGCCCCCAGGCGGTGGCCGCGTGGGCGGCGGCGACGGCCGCGGTCACCTCGGCGTCGGTGGCGGTCGGGTAGGACTGGGCGGTCGTGCCGGTGGACGGATCGGTGACGGCGTACATCAGGTCTCCAGGAAGTGCGGGGGTGGCGGGGCCACGTCGGCCTTGTGGCCAATTGTGGCGTGAGGCCGGTTTCGCGGAGCCTACCTACGGTTCGGGGAGGGTGCGGGCACCGGCGGCGGACGTGACGCCCTCGAAGGCGGCGGACGCTCCGCCGGGCGGGCGGGCGGACGCCGCCGGTCACCCGCGTCCAGCGGCGGCCGCCCCGCCGGAGGCGCGCGTGCCCGCGGGAGGCTCTGCCGCCCCGGGGCGGCGGCCAGGCCCCAGGGGCGGGCCCTGGGGCCTTCCAGCGCTCCCTCGCCCCGGTCTCGGGCGGCCGGGTCCGGCAATGCCGGCACGCGCTGGCCCGACGCGCGGCAGCTGTCCCGCCGCCGCCCCGCGCTCCACGGCCCGCGGCTGCCCCGGCGCCCCGGCCGCCGTCCTCGCCGCGCCTCCGGCACGTTCTGCCGAGAGGTACGACAGGGGTTCTCGCGGGTCGGCCGCCGGTGGGCGCGACGCAGTGACCCCTTCCGCGGTATTTATGGAGAGGGCATAAGATTCCGCTTTCGAATTGGTGGGCCGTGATCCTGATTTCCCATGTCAGTGCTGGGACGATCGTCGTGGAGTGAGTCGGGTGTCATGTAGCACCTGCACAATTCGAGGAGGCTCGCATGACCCGGAACGACGCTGTGAATCGGCCCGCTCGGCACGCTTCTGGCGGTCGTGTGCGGGTGACGGGCATCGGGGCGATGACGCCGCTGGGAGACGACGCGTCGTCGTTGTGGTCGGGGTTGCTGGACGGGAAGTCCGGAGTGCGGCTCCTGACGGAGGAGTGGGCCGAGGAACTGCCCGTCCACGTCGCCGCCGGGCTCACGGTGGATCCCGCCTCGCTGCTTCCGAGGACCGAGGCCAGGAAGCTGGACCGGGGCGAGCAGATCGCCCTCCTCACCGCGCGGGAGGCCTGGCGGGACGCCGGTGCTCCGCAGGTCGAGCCGGAGCGGCTCGCGGTCGTCATCGGCACGGGAACCGGCGGCGTCCTCACCACCCTGGGCCAGGACGACATCTTCGAGCGCTCCGGGGCCCGCCGGCTGTCGCCCTTCGCGGTGCCCATGCTGATGCCCAACGGGCCTGCCGCATGGGTGAGCATGGACCTGGGGGCGAAGGGCGGGGCCAGGACGGTGGTGAGCGCCTGCGCGTCCGGCGCGGAGGCGCTCGCGCTGGGACAGGACCTGATCCGGGCCGGCCGGGTGGACGTGGTCGTCGCGGGCGGGGTGGAGGCGTGCCTGCACCCGTTCACCCTCGCGGCGTTCGCCCAGATGAAGGCGCTGTCGACGCGGTCCGCGGACCCGGAGGCCGTGTCCCGCCCGTTCGACGTCGGGCGGTCCGGGTTCGTCATGGGCGAGGGCGCCGGGATGATGGTGCTCGAACGTGAGGAGTTCGCCCGCGCCCGGGGTGCGCGTGGTTACGGCGCGCTGGCCGGAGGCGCCGTGAGTTCGAGCGCGGACCACATCACGGCCTCCGACACGGATGGCCAGGTCCTCGCCATGGAGCTGGCGCTGCGTGACGCCGGTCTGGCCCCGGCGGACATCGGGGTCGTCCACGCCCATGCCACCTCGACGGAGTCCGGTGACCTGGCGGAGGCCGAGGCGATCGCCCGGGTGATCGGCGACCACGCCGCGGTGACGGCGACGAAGTCGATGACCGGCCACATGCTGGGCGCGTCCGGAACGATCGGTGCCATGGCCGCGCTGCTCGCGCTCAGGGACGGTACGCTCCCGGCCACGCTCAACCTTGACGAGCCCGATCCGCGCGTGCGCCTGGACGTGGTGCGCGGCGAGCCGCGTACCGGCCAGTGGCCGGCCGCGCTGGCCAACTCGTTCGGCTTCGGCGGGCACAACGTCACCCTCGTCCTCACCAGGTGACGGATCAGCGTTCCCGGGGCGCCCGGACGCCGGCCGCCGCCAGGGCCAGGGCCAGGGCCGCCGCGCAGACCGGTAGGACGTAGCCCTGTACGCCGCCGACGTGCTCCACGAACCAGCCGCCGGTCGCCGAGCCCGCCGCGATGCCGCCCAGCAGCGCGGTCACGGCCAGGGTCATGCCCTCGTTCAGCTGGCCCTCGGGCGTGAGGCGCTGGACCAGCGTCATCCCCGTGACCATGGTCGGGGCCGTCGCCGCGCCGGCCAGCAGCAGTGCGGCGGCGAGGGCGGGCAGGGAGGAGGCCGAGGCGGCGGCGAACAGGGGCAGGGACATCAGTGCCGTCATCCCCGTCAGGCAGACCAGCAGACGGCGCCGGATGCTCGCGGCGGGGCGCAGCGAGCCGTAGAACAGCCCCGCCACGCAGGAACCGGCCGCCTGGAGCGCCAGGACCGCGCCGCCCGCGTGGGCGATCGTGACGACCTCCATCGAACCGAAGACCGCCCCGGTGGCCAGGAAGGCGGCGAGCAGCGGAGGCATGCCCCGGGTGCGGAGCGGGGAGCCGGTGTGCGCACGGGGTGCGACGGGTGGTTCGGTGGCGCGCTGGGCGGCGAAGACCAGCACGCCGGTCATCAGCAGGACCGCCGCGACCAGCGTCCCGGCCTCCGGGAAGAGCGCCCCGCACAGCAGTGCGGCGAGGGCCGGGCCGAGCATGAAGCAGAGCTCGTCGGCCGCCTGTTCGAAGGAGTTCGCGGTGTGCAGGGCGGCCGGGTCGCCCCGGTGCAGATGCGCCCAGCGGGCCCGGGACATTCCGCCGGTGTTCGGGGTGGTGGCGGTCGCGGCGTAGGCGGCGAAGAGGGTCCAGGCCGGGGCGTCGTAGTGCACGCAGAGCAGCAGTGCCAGCGAGCCGAGCACGGCGATCGCGGTGGCGGGCACCGCGATCCTGGCCTGGCCGTACCGGTCGACGAGCCGGGCCGTCCAGGGGGCGACCACCGCCGTCGCGGCGAGGCCGGTCGCGGTGACGGCCCCGGCCAGGGCGTACGAGCCGCGCGCTCCGGCGATCATGATGACCGCGCTGACGCTGAACATCCCGCTGGGCAGCCGCGCGATGAGATTGCCCGCGGTGAAGGCGCGGGCGCCCGGGGTGGCGAGCAGCCGACGGTACGGATGGGCGGACGCCCGGCGGACGGGGACGGTGCGCGGGGCGACGACCAGCCGGTCACCGCAGACGGCGAGCAGGGGGGCGGAGGCGGTGGGATCGGTCTCGTACGGCATGGGGCAAGCCTCCGGGCGGGTGGTCTCCGGGGTCCAACACCTTCTCCGCAGTGATTGACGCACCTGTGTTGTAAATTTCGGTGTGGCCTCCTCCGCCGCCGGACCCGGCGCCCCGACGCAGCACCCCCGCCCCCACATCGACCCCAGGCTCCTTCGGGTCTTCGTCGCGGTCGCCGGGGAACTTCACTTCACCCGCGCCGCCGCCCGCCTCTACGTCGCCCAGCAGGCACTGAGCCGCGACGTCCGACGGCTGGAACACGAGCTGGGCGTGGAGCTGTTCGTACGAACCACCCGGCAGGTCGCCCTCACCGCCGACGGCGAGCGGCTCCTGCCGTACGCGCGACGGGTGCTGGACGCGCACGCCGAGCTGACCGCGGCCTTCGCCGACCGGGCGGACCTGCCCCTCTTCGTCGATCTCAACACCGACGGCATGGCAGCCTCCCGGGTGCTCGCCCGCGCCCGGGAACTGGCCCCGCGCTGCGAGCTGATGGCGCGCTTCGAGAGCGGGCTGACCTGGGCGGCCGACGAGATCCTCGCCGGCCGCCTCGACGTCTCCTTCGGCCGCGCCGCCGGACTCGGCCCCGGGGTGCGGGCCCGGCTGGGCATGCGGCCGGTGCGGTACGAGCCGATGGCCGTCATGCTCCCCGACACCCATCCGCTCGCCGCGCAGGCGACCGTCGCGCTCGGCGACCTGGCCGGGGAGACCGTCTACGCGGGCGCCGGGAATCCGCGCACCGTGGAGTGGACGGACTTCGCCCGGCTGCTCTTCGCCGCGTGGGACATCGAACTGGCGCCACCGGCCCCGCTCGCGATCGGCGTGGCCGAGTTCCAGCGGGTCATGGAGAAGTCCCGAAGCCCGGTGCTGGTCGTCGACGACTTCCCGCCGATGCCGCGGACCGTGGTCCGCTCGCTGGTCGACCCGGTACCGCTCTCGCCCCTGGTGCTGGTCTGGCGCAAGGGGCTGCGCCATCCCGGGCTCGACGCCCTGCGCGAGGCGGCGGACCAGCTCGCGGCCGAGGAGGGGTGGCTGGTGCGCCCGCCCGGCAGCTGGCTGCCGGAACCCGACGCGGCCCTGATGCTCACCAGCGGGTGAGCCGGGGCGTATACCGTCGCCGTACGTCGTCCGGCGCGAAACGCAACGTCGTCCGGCGGCACGCGTACGGCGTGACGGGCGGGAAACGGATGGCGTAACGAGCGGGAAACACGGGCGAACCAGCGCCGTCACGCATCCCGCGCATCATGGGCGACCGCGGAACCGGAAGCGACAGCAGCGGGACGGGAGTCGGGCCGACCACATGCACCAGGACGACACACACCACGGACCCCTCACGGGCTTCACCGTCGGGGTCACCGCCGCGCGCCGCGCGGAGGAGTTCGGCGCCCTGCTGGAACGGCGGGGCGCCGCCGTCGTGCACGCCCCCGCCCTGCGGACCGTGCCGCTCGCCGACGACCGCGACCTGCGCGCCGTCACCCGGGACGTCATCGGCTCCCCGCCCGACGTGGTCGTCGCCACCACCGCGGTCGGCTTCCGGGGCTGGATCGAGGCCGCCGCGGACTGGGGCCTGGCCGACGGGCTGCTCCAGGCGCTGGGCGGGGCGGAGCTGCTGGCCCGTGGCCCCAAGGCCAAGGGCGCCGTCCGGGCCGCCGGGCTGACCGAGACGTGGTCGGCCGCCTCCGAATCCATGGCCGAGGTGCTGGAACGGCTCCTGGGCGAGGGGGTGGCGGGGCGCCGCATCGCCCTCCTGCTGCACGGCGACTCGCTCGCGGAGATCATCGGGCCGTTGCGCGCGGCGGGCGCGGAGGTCCGCCCCGTACCCGTCTACCGCTGGACGGAACCCGAGGACATCGCCCCGCTCGACCGGCTGCTCGACCTCACCCTCGCCCGCGGTCTGGACGCGCTCACCTTCACCAGCGCCCCGGCCGCCACCGCGCTGCTCGGCCGGGCCGAACACCGCGGGCTGCTCCCGGAACTGCTGGGCGCGCTGCGCGAGGACGTGCTCGTGGCCTGCGTCGGGCCGGTGACCGCCCGGCCGTTGGAGGACCGCGGCATCGGTACCGTGCGGCCGGAACGCTTCCGGATCGCTCCGCTCGTCCAGCTCCTGTGCTCCGAACTCCCCGCCAGAGCGCCGGAGCTGGACGTGGCCGGACACCGGGTGGCGGTCCGTGGGCACGTGGTCCTCGTGGACGGCGAGCCGTGCCGGGTGGCGCCCGCGGGGATGGCGCTGCTGCACGCCCTGGCCCGCCACCCCGGCCGGGTGGTCTCCCGCGCCGAACTGCTGCGTGCCCTGCCCGGCGGCGGCACCGACGAGCACGCGGTGGAGACGGCCGTGGCACGGCTGCGGACGGCGCTGGGCGACCCCGGCCTCATCCGTACGGTGGTCAAGCGCGGCTACCGGCTGGCGCTGGACCCCTCTGAGGGCCGCGTGGACGCTCCTCCTGCGGAACCCGGGCATCAGCGTTGATGTCAGTGCCCGCTGCTAGGGTCTTTCGTTTGGATCAGGCTGGATCAGGGAGCGGGGGCTGGTGCGTGCAGCTGCAAGGCGGAGGAAGGAGCCGACGCGGAGCGTCGGTGACTGACGACAACGCGGCAGATGTGCGTGCCGGCCCCCGCGAGCCCGGCATGATCCAAACGAGAGGCCCTAGAACGGGGAGGGACAACAGCGCGGGAGGAAGGGGGCCTTCGTGGGCACCTGGGGCAGTGGGAATTTCGACAGCGACGCGGCCGCGGAGCATCTTTCGGAGATCACCGGGCGGCTCGTCTCGCGGATCGCGGAGGCGATGGCCGGTGACCCGGTCCTTCTGGAGCCCGACGAGTACGACGGCGTCACCGTGCCGTGCGACATCGAGCTGTTCTGCCTGATCGCGGAGCAGGGCTACGTCGGCGCGGGCGTCCCGGAGCCGGGGGTGGTCGCGGGCTGGCGGGAGACGTTCATGGGCGTGTGGGAGCGGACCATCGACGGGCTGGAGCCCGGCCCGGAGTACAAGGAGGGCAGACGGGCCGAGCTGACCCGCACCTTCGACCGGCTGGCCGCCCTGGCGGAACGGGCGCACTGAAGGGACACCGGATTCGGCCGGCGCCGCTGCGGGGGAAGCGGCACGGCGGGTGGCGGCGCGCGTGCGCGGTCTCCGTCCACGTGCGCGGCCCCGGCTCACCCGCGAGGTTTTAGCCCTCCCGCGAGGTCTCAGCTCTCCCGTGCTGTCTCAGTTCATCCGTGCCGTCTCAGTTCACCCGTGTGGCGATGGCGCGTGCGCAGTCCAGGGACTCGGTGACGCCGGTGTCGACCTCGATGTCGTAGGCCACGCCCTTGTGCACGATCTCCGCCTGGGAGGCGGCCATGCCGATGACCCGGTCGCCACGGGCGATCTCGCGCCCGGCCGCGATCCCGGGATCGCAGCGCACGCCGACCCAGAGCACCTCAAGGCCCTCCAGATGGGCGCGCAGACGGTCCTGGGAGGCCGCTCCGCCGAGGAACACGTCGTCGATGATGATCCGGGCCCCGGCGCGCGCCATGGCGGCGACGCCCGTCGTCCACGCCTCCTCCAGCTCACGGAAGCCGTCGCCGGTGACGACCTCGCCCTGCTCCCCGAAGGCGATCCCGGAACCGGACCCGGTCAGGGACGGCGGCAGCCGGTCGACCAGGTCGTCGACGCCGAGGCTGATCCAGGGACGGGGCAGGATCGCCTTCAGACAGCGGGTGATTCCGCTCTTGCCGGAGCTGGATCCACCATTCAGGACGATGACGTGCGTACTCACGTGACCGGCTCGCCTTCGAGAGTCGTGTGTTCCGAAAGAGGCGCGTCGCGGCGCGACGCGCCTCCATTGTGCAAACGGGCGGCCGGGCGAACGGGCGGACGGGCGGGCGCGCGGCCGGTGGCCGGAGACCGCGTCGGGCCGCCCGGCGCCGGGATACCGTGCGGGGATGACCGACGACATTCACCGGCTCGACGCGGAGATACGGCTCCGCCCCGTCAGGTGGGACGACGCCGCCTCCCTCGCCGCCTCGCTGACCCGCAGCCGTGCGTACATGCAGCCGCGGGAGCCCGTCCGGCCCGACCACTTCTACACCGAACAGGGCCAGCAAGAGCGGCTGGCCGGGCTGCTGGCGGACTGTGCGGCGGGCCGGGCGCGGGCCTGGGTGCTGGCCGACGAGGAGGACCGCGCGGTCGGCGGGTTCAACGTGAACGGCATCGTGCTCGGCCCGCTGTGCAGCGGGGCGCTCGGCTACTGGGTCGACGTGGAGTACGCGGGCCGCGGGCTGGCCACGGCCGCGGTACGGCGGATCTGCGAGGTGGCCAGGGACGGGCTGGGGCTGCACCGGATCGAGGCGGGGACGATGGTGGACAACATCGCCTCGCAGCGGGTGCTCGCCAAATGCGGCTTCGAGCAGTACGGGACGGCACCGCGCTTTCTCCACATCAACGGGGACTGGCGCGACCACCGCCTCTTCCAGCGGATTCTGCACGACGGCCCGCCGCGCGGCTGAACCTCCCCGGGGCGTCCGCGCCCCGGCGCGGTGGCAGGGGTTCCGGGCGGGCTCCGGGAGGGGCACCCTGGGGGAGACCCGACCGGCGACCCGAGGCGGTGGCATGCCCATGATGGCCGGCAAGAGCTCGTGCGACTGGCGGTTCGAATCGGGCCGCCCCTGCCTCGACCTGGTGGCGACGGGGATCGGGACCACCGGGGCGTGCGAGCTGCTGGACGGTGCCGAGCGGCTCGCCGACTGGCTGGTCGCCACCGGACTCGTACCGGACGGCACCCGGCTGGAGGCCGTGGACGAGAGCTGGGTGGCGCGCTTCCGGCAGCTACGGGCCGGGGTCGACCGGCTGCTGACGGCGGAGCTGGGCGGCCGGGGCGACCGGCGCGCCCTGGAACGGGTCAACGCGCTCGCCGCCGGAGCGCCCCCCGGGCTGCGGGCCGTGCACGGCCGGGGCGGCAAACTGGTGCGGACCCTGAGCCGCGATCCCGAGTGCGCGGAACTCCTGGCGGCCGTCGCCCGCGATGTCGTCGAACTCCTCACCGACCCGGTGGCACGGGCCGGGCTGCGCCGCTGCGAGGCCGGAAGCTGCCGCCGCTTCTATCTGGACACCTCGCGCGGGCGCCGCAGGCGCTGGTGCTCCAGCGAGGTGTGCGGCAACCGTGAACGGGTGGCCAGGCACCGGCGCCGGGCGGCGGCCCGGTCCTCGGACGCGCCCTGAGCCCCGGACCGTACGGCGTGTGACGAGCGGTCTTTGCCCGACCGAGACCCGGGAAGGACCAATTCGATATGCGCGGCAGGTGCGCGGCGGGCACCGCTTCGCCTAAGGTTGACGGCTGCCCAATGCACGTCAGAAGGGGGCCTCGGTGGCCGCGCAGGATGCCGCTGTCGATTCGTTGCGGGACCGGGAGATCGGTGTCGAGCAGAAACATCTCGACCGTGTGTACCACCGCCTTGAGGAGAAAATCCACGAGGCGGAATTTCTCATGGACGACGCCGTCAAACGCGGCCAGGTCGGAACGCCCGGGGCGCTCGCCGAGCGCGACGCCCAGGTCTTCCGTGCCGGAATTCATCTCAACCGGCTGAACAGCGAGTTCGAGGACTTTCTCTTCGGCCGGATCGACCTGCTGCTCGGCAAGGACGGCGAACGCGGCCCCGACGGCGCGTACACCTCCGTCGAGGTGGCCGACGACGCGGTGCGCGAGGACGGCACGGCCGACATCGCGGAGACGCTGCACATCGGCCGGATCGGGGTCCTCGACTCCGACTACGCGCCGCTGGTCATCGACTGGCGCGCCCCGGCCGCCGCGCCGTTCTACCGCTCGACGCCGAAGGACCCTGGCCGGGTCGTACGCCGCCGGGTCATCCGCTCCAAGGGCCGCAAGGTCCTCGGCGTCGAGGACGACCTGATGCGTCCCGAGCTGACCGCGCACCTCGACGGCGAGAAGCTGCCGGTGATCGGCGACGGCGCCCTGATGGCGGCGCTCGGCCAGGCCCGCAGCCACACCATGCGGGACATCGTCTCCTCGATCCAGGCCGAGCAGGACCTGGTCATCCGGGCCCCCGCCGCCTCCGTCACCGAGGTCTCCGGCGGCCCCGGCACGGGCAAGACCGCCGTGGCGCTGCACCGGGCCGCGTACCTCCTCTACCAGGACCGGCGGCGGTACGCGGGCGGCATCCTCATCGTCTCGCCGACCCCGCTCCTGGTCGCCTACACCGAGGGCGTGCTGCCCTCGCTCGGCGAGGAGGGGCAGGTCGCGATCCGCGCGGTCGGCTCGCTCTCCGACGACGCGGCCGGTCTTGAGGGCGCCACCACCTACGACGAGCCCGCCGTCGCCCGGATCAAGGGTTCCTCGCGGATGCTCACCGTGCTGCGCAAGGCCGCCCGCGGCGCCCTGGAACAGCCCGGCACCCCCCGCAGGCCGCAGCGGACCGGCGGTCAGCTGGCCTTCGGCGACGACGAGGCGGCCACCACCGCCCCGGTCACCCCGACCCGGCTGCGGGTCGTCGCGTTCGGCGCCCGCGTCGAACTGGAGGCCGAGGAGCTGCACCGCATCCGGCAGTCCGTGCTCGGCGGCACCGCCCCGGTCAACCTGCTGCGCCCGCGCGCCCGCCGGCTGCTGCTGGACGCCCTGTGGAACAAGTCCTCCGGCCGGGGCCGCTACACCGACCCCGAACTCGCCGCCGAGCTGCGTTCCTCCTTCGACGAGGACGTCTCCACCGAGACGGACTTCCTCGACTTCCTGAACGCCTGGTGGCCCGAGCTGAATCCGCGCGGGGTGCTCGCCGCGATGGCCGACGAGAGGCGGCTCGGCCGCTGGGCCCGCCGGGTGCTCAACCAGGGCGAGGTGCGCCGCCTCGCCCGCTCCCTGAAGCGGCTCGACCGGGCGGGCAAGGGGCCCCTCTCCGTGCACGACGTGGCGCTCCTCGACGAGCTCCAGACGCTGCTCGGGGCCCCGCTCCGGCCGAAGAAGAAGCGCGAGGCCGACCCGCTGGACCAGCTCACCGGCCTGGACGAGCTGATGCCGCAGCGCGAGGAGACCCAGCGCGAGCGGGCCGAGCGGCTGGCCGCGGAGCGTACCGAGTACGCGCACGTCATCGTCGACGAGGCGCAGGACCTCACGCCCATGCAGTGGCGGATGGTGGGCCGCCGTGGCCGCCACGCCACCTGGACGATCGTCGGCGACCCGGCGCAGTCCTCCTGGTCCGACCCGGACGAGGCCGCCCGCGCCCGCGACGAGGCGCTCGGCAACCGGCCGCGCCGCCACTTCACCCTCACGGTGAACTACCGCAACCCCGCGGAGATCGCCGCGCTGGCCGCCAAGGTGCTGGAGCTGGCGATGCCCGGGATGGAGGCGCCCGCCGCGGTCCGCTCCACGGGTGTGCGGCCCCGCTTCGCGGCCGTCGGCGACGGCGAGCTGGCGGCCACGGTGCGCGAGGAGGCGAGGCGGCTGCTCGCCGAGGTCGACGGCACCGTGGGCGTGGTCGTCGCGATGAACCGCCGGGCCCAGGCCCGTGAGTGGCTCGCCGAGCTGGGCGAACGGGTGGTGGCGCTGGGCAGCCTGGAGGCGAAGGGCCTGGAGTACGACGCCACGGTGGTCGTCTCGCCCGCCGAGATCGCGGACGAGTCCCCGGCCGGGCTGCGGGTGCTGTACGTGGCGCTGACGCGTGCGACGCAGCAGCTCACGGTGGTCTCGGGGGCGCGGGACCTGCCCGACGCGGACGGGGTGCCGGACCTGCTGAGGGACTGAGGCGGGAAGGCTCCTCCCGGGCTGCCCCGGGGGAGCCGGATCGTTTTTCCGGTCAACCCGTGCCGTGGGGAATCACTTCTTCGGGGTCTTTGTTAGCCTGGTGTCGGCACCGGCTCGATCCAAGCCCCCGGGCCCAACCTTCGTCGCTTCGAGCGACCACTTGCCGCGAGGCGAGCATGGCGGGTCGGTGCCGTACATCTCTAGAGACAGACCCGCGTCACCTTCCGGTGGCGCGGGTCTGTTCTCGTTCGTGGGGCGGTGGGGGCGGCCGGGGCGGCCCCGAGGGGCCGGTTCCGTACAGGGCTTCCGCTCAGGGCTTCCACTGAGGCCGCCATATCTCGTATGGTGGAAAAAAGTTTCCGAAGAGTGGCAGTCATTAACGACTACCCGCCAGTAGGTGCGACGATCGGGAAGCGTGTCCGAGGTGAGAGCCCCGGTCGCGCGGCAATGAAGCTAAGGAAAGCGAAGGACTCGGCCATGGCAACGGCGCCCAGCGTCTCGTACTCGATGACGGTCAGGCTGGAGGTGCCCGCGAGCGGTACCGCGGTCTCCCAGCTCACCACGGCCGTGGAGTCCTCCGGCGGGTCGGTCACCGGTCTCGACGTGACCGCCTCCGGCCACGAGAAGCTGCGGATCGACGTCACCATCGCCGCCACCTCCACCGCGCACGCCGACGAGATCGTCGAGGGCCTGCGGGGCATCGAGGGCGTCGTCCTGGGCAAGGTCTCCGACCGTACGTTCCTGATGCACCTCGGCGGCAAGATCGAGATGGCGTCCAAGCACCCCATCCGCAACCGTGACGACCTCTCGATGATCTACACCCCCGGCGTGGCCCGGGTCTGCATGGCGATCGCCGAGAACCCCGAGGACGCCCGCCGTCTCACCATCAAGCGCAACTCCGTCGCAGTCGTGACGGACGGCTCCGCCGTGCTCGGCCTCGGCAACATCGGCCCGAAGGCCGCCCTCCCGGTGATGGAGGGCAAGGCGGCCCTCTTCAAGCGGTTCGCGGGCATCGATGCCTGGCCGCTGTGCCTGGACACCCAGGACACCGACGCCATCGTCGAGATCGTCAAGGCGATCGCCCCCGGCTTCGCGGGCATCAACCTGGAGGACATCTCCGCCCCTCGCTGCTTCGAGATCGAGGCCCGGCTGCGTGAGGCCCTGGACATCCCGGTCTTCCACGACGACCAGCACGGCACCGCGATCGTCGTCCTGGCCGCGCTGACCAACGCCCTGCGCGTGGTGGGCAAGAGCGTCGGGGACGTGCGGGTCGTCATGTCCGGCGCGGGGGCGGCCGGTACGGCCATCCTGAAGCTCCTGCTGGCCGCGGGCGTCAAGCACGCCGTCGTCGCCGACATCCACGGCGTGGTGCACGCGGGCCGCGAGGACCTGGTCTCCGCCGCCGCCGACTCGCCGCTGCGCTGGATCGCCGACAACACCAACCCGGAGTCCATCACCGGCACCCTCAAGCAGGCCGTCGTGGACGCCGACGTCTTCATCGGCGTCTCCGCGCCGAACGTGCTGGACGGCGCCGACGTCGCCGCGATGGCCGAGGGCGCGATCGTGTTCGCGCTCGCGAACCCGGACCCCGAGGTGGAGCCGGCGATCGCCCGCCAGACGGCGGCGGTCGTCGCCACCGGCCGTTCCGACTTCCCGAACCAGATCAACAACGTGCTGGTCTTCCCGGGTGTCTTCCGCGGCCTGCTGGACGCGCAGTCCCGCACGGTCAACACGGAGATGATGCTCGCCGCCGCGGGCGCCCTCGCCGACGTGGTCGCCGAGGACGAGCTGAACGCGAACTACATCATCCCGTCGGTCTTCAACGACCGGGTCGCCGGTGCCGTCGCCGGTGCCGTCCGGGACGCCGCGCGAGCGGTCACCGGGGGCGCGAAGGGCGCGGGCGACCGCGCCTGACCCCGCTTCACGGTCCCGGCGCACGGCGCGTCGCGGGACGCGGTGCCCCAAACGCCCCTTTAGGGTGGGCGGGCGGCGCGTCCCGGCGAGTACCGCAACCGCTGCGGAACGCTTCCGGAGAGTCGACGGAACGTCACCACGGTGAGGCCCTGGCGCTTTTCGTGTGACTCCGGAGGGTGCCGGATTGGCGTTACCGCCGCAGGTGGGGGCAGGATGCGTAATCGGGCGCGAGGGTCTGACGACAGACCCGGGTCCGGGGACTGTCCGAGGGCCCTGGCAGCATCGGCTTCGATCTCACGCCTCACAGGCAAGAAGAACACGGGAGTAACAAACATGAACCGCAGTGAGCTGGTGGCCGCCCTGGCCGACCGCGCCGAGGTGACTCGCAAGGACGCCGACGCCGTGCTGGCCGCGCTCGCCGAGACCGTCGGTGAGATCGTCGCCAAGGGCGACGAGAAGGTCACCATCCCCGGCTTCCTGACCTTCGAGCGCACCCACCGTGCCGCTCGCACCGCTCGTAACCCGCAGACCGGCGACCCGATCAACATCCCGGCCGGTTACAGCGTGAAGGTCTCCGCGGGCTCGAAGCTCAAGGAAGCCGCCAAGGGCAAGTAAGCCCCACAGCCCCACAGGCGCGACGAAGGGCGGTCACCCATCCCGGGTGGCCGCCCTTCGGTGTACGGCCGTCAGGGCCCCGTTCTGTGCCTCTGCGAAGCCTTGCCCCGCGACGCGCCCGGCCCCGGCGGCCCGGGAACGCGCGAACGGGGGCCCGGAGCAGTGCCCCGGACCCCCGTCAGCAGCCTTCCGGCGCCCGCTCTCAGACCAGCGAGCCGCCCGGCAGCTCGACCTTCGCGCCGAGCTTCTCCAGCTTCTCCATGAAGTTCTCGTAGCCGCGGTTGATCAGGTCGATCCCGTGCACCCGCGAGGTGCCCTGGGCCGCCAGTGCGGCGATCAGGTACGAGAAGCCGCCCCGCAGGTCCGGGATGACCAGGTCCGCGCCCTGCAGCCGGGTCGGTCCGGAGACCACCGCCGAATGCAGGAAGTTGCGCTGGCCGAAGCGGCAGTCGGAGCCGCCCAGGCACTCGCGGTAGAGCTGGATGTGCGCACCCATCTGGTTGAGCGCGGAGGTGAAGCCGAGCCGCGACTCGTACACCGTCTCGTGGACGATGGACAGGCCCGTGGCCTGCGTCAGGGCCACCACCAGCGGCTGCTGCCAGTCGGTCTGGAAGCCGGGGTGCACGTCCGTCTCCAGGGCGATGGCGTTCAGCGCGCCGCCCGGGTGCCAGAAGCGGATGCCCTCGTCGTCGATCTCGAAGGCGCCGCCGACCCTGCGGAAGGTGTTGAGGAAGGTCATCATCGAGCGCTGCTGCGCGCCCCGTACGTAGATGTTCCCCTCGGTGGCCAGTGCCGCGGACGCCCAGGAGGCCGCCTCCAGGCGGTCCGGGATGGCCCGGTGCGTATAGCCGTCCAGCCGGTCCACACCGGTGATCCGGATGGTCCGGTCGGTGTCCACCGAGATGATCGCGCCCATCTTCTGCAGTACGCAGATGAGGTCCTCGATCTCCGGCTCCACGGCCGCGTTGGACAGTTCGGTGACGCCCTCGGCGAGCACCGCCGTCAGCAGCACCTGCTCGGTGGAGCCCACCGACGGGTACGGCAGCCGGATCTTGGTGCCGCGCAGCCGCTGCGGTGCCTCCAGGTACTGGCCGTCCGCCCGCTTCTCGATGACCGCGCCGAACTGCCGCAGCACGTCGAAGTGGAAGTCGATCGGCCGGCCGCCGATGTCGCAGCCGCCCAGACCCGGGATGAACGCGTGGCCGAGCCGGTGCAGCAGGGGGCCGCAGAAGAGGATCGGGATGCGCGACGAGCCCGCGTGGGCGTCGATGTCGGCGACGTTCGCGCTCTCCACGTGCGTCGGGTCCAGGATCAGCTCGCCCGGTTCGTCACCCGGACGGACCGTCACGCCGTGCAGCTGCAGCAGCCCCCGGACCACCCGCACGTCCCGGATGTCGGGCACGTTGCGCAGCCGGCTGGGCCCGCTGCCGAGCAGCGCGGCGACCATTGCCTTCGGCACCAGGTTCTTGGCGCCTCTGACGCGGATCTCGCCCTCCAGCGGGGTTCCGCCGTGGACAAGCAGGACATCGTCTGTGCCGGTCATGAATCTCGCGTTCCGGAGTGGTCGGGCAGGGGGCCAAACGAAAGAGTAATGGCCCGCGCCCCCCTCTCCGTAAGAGAACGGGGGGTGTACGAACGTCATGAATCCGCCACAACACGCTCTGCTTCCCCGGTCTTGCGGACTGTCACCGTCCGCATGGTCATCCGGAAAGCGCGCTCCCCGTGCACCCGTGCGCCCTGAGCTGCGCCGCGTCCTGTCGGGTGTCCGGGCGGCCCACTTGGCACCCGTGCGGGGCGAAGATGCGGGATCATTTCTGCCATGACCGAGGTGTCCTCGCTCACAGGGCGACTGCTCGTGGCCACACCCGCGCTCGCGGACCCGAATTTCGACCGCGCCGTGGTGCTGCTCCTCGACCACGACGAGGAGGGTTCCCTCGGCGTGGTCCTGAACCGGCCGACCCCGGTGGGCGTCCGCGACATCCTGATGCCCTGGGCCGGTCTGACCGGTGAGCCCGACGTCGTCTTCCAGGGCGGACCGGTCTCGCTCGACTCGGCGCTCGGCGTGGCCGTGATCCCCGGCGACGAGGGCCCGCTCGGCTGGCGACGGGTGTACGGGGCGATCGGCCTGGTGGACCTGGAGGCGCCGCCGGAGCTGCTCGCGGCGGCCCTCGGCTCGCTGCGGATCTTCGCGGGGTACGCCGGCTGGGGCCCGGGGCAACTGGAGGCCGAACTGGCCGAGGGCGCCTGGTACGTGGTCGAGTCCGAGCCCGGCGATGTCTCCTCCCCGCGCCCCGAGCGCCTGTGGCGTGCGGTCCTGCGCCGTCAGCGCAGCGAGCTCGCGATGATCGCCACCTATCCCGACGACCCTTCGCTGAACTGAAGCTCCCGGCGGTCGGTACCCTTGGCGGTTATGAGCACTCTTGAGCCCGAGCGCGGGGCAGGTACCGGAACCCTCGTGGAGCCGACACCGCAGGTGTCGAACGGCGACGGCGACCACGAGCGCTACGCCCATTACGTCCAGAAGGACAAGATCATGGCGAGTGCCCTGGAGGGCACCCCCGTGGTCGCACTGTGCGGGAAGGTCTGGGTACCGGGGCGCGACCCCAAGAAGTACCCGGTCTGCCCCATGTGCAAGGAGATCTACGAGTCCATGGGCGCCGGTGGCGACAAGGACAAGGGCAAGGGCGGCAAGGACAAGAAGTAGTCCCCGCCCGTCCGGCGGCATCCTTCGGGCCCCCGGGGCGCGTTCTTCCACGCGCCCCGGGGGCCTTCGCGTTGCCCCGGCCCGCCCGTGCGCGCCGGGGCTTCGCGTTGCACGGGCTGCTCCACCGGGTCACAGAGTGGTAGAGACCACTTGTCGGCGCCTGCGCGCCCACCTACGCTCCTGCCAGTTGTGCAATGCGAAACGCACGTTGCGTATGTTGCAACACCTACCGGTAGGGGTTCCCGGATGAAACTGTCTGCCCGAATTGCCGCCCCGGTCGCGGCGCTTGTACTGGCGGGGCTCACCGCCACCGGCTGCGCGCCGCAGACGTCCGACAGCAGGGCCGAGGGGGACGCGAAGACCGGCACCCTGCGGGTCTGGCTGTTCCAGGAGGTCGGCAACAAGCCCAAGGAACAGGTCGTCGACGCGGCGGTCGCCGAGTTCGAGAAGACCCACAAGGGCGCGAAGGCCGAGATCGAGTACATCCCCGTCGACACCCGCGCCCAGCGCGTCAAGGCGGCGTTCAACGACCCGAAGAGTGCCCCGGACCTCATCGAGTACGGCAACACCGACACCGCCGGATACGTCAGGGACGGCGGACTCGCCGACATCAGCGAGGAGTTCGCCGCCTGGGACGAGGCCGGGGACACCGACCCGACCGCCCGGCAGTCGGTGACGGTCGGGGACAAGATCTACGGCGCCCCGCTCTTCGTCGGCGTACGGGCCCTCTACTACCGCACCGACGTCTTCCGGGAGCTGGGCATCGAGGCCCCCCGGACACAGGCCGAGCTGATCTCCACGGCGAAGAAGATCCACCGGAAGAAGCCGGACCTGTACGGACTGGCGGTCGGCGGCGCCTACACCTACGGCGCGATGCCGTTCATCTGGGCGGCGGGCGGCGAACTCGCCGAGGAGAGCGGTGGCACGTACAAGGCCGCCATCAACAGCGGCAAGGCCCGCGAGGGCATCGAGGCGTACACCTCGCTCTTCGGCGACGACAACTGCCCCGCCGCCAAGTGCGCGGCCCTGGGCGGCAACGCGACCGTCACCGCCTTCGCCTCCGGCAAGGCCGCCATGGCGATCGGCGGCGACTTCAGCCACGCCGCCGTGGAGGCGGGCCCGGTGAAGGGCGCGTACGCGGTGGTCCCGCTGCCCGGCGCGACGGAGGGGTCCATCGCCCCCGCGTTCGCGGGCGGGAACAACATCGGCGTACTGAGGAGCAGCGCGCACCGGAGCCTGGCGGTGGACCTGATGAAGTCGCTGACCGGCAAGCGGACGCAGGCGAAGATGTTCGACGCGATGGGCTTCCTGCCGACGTACACCGATGTGCGGGACGCCGCCGCGAAGAAGGAGCCGTTCGTCGAACCGTTCGTCCGGACGCTCGGCGCGGGCGCCAAGTTCGTCCCGGCCTCGCCGGGCTGGGGACAGATAGACGCCTCGCTGATCCTGCCCACGATGTTCCAGGAGATCGTCAGCGGCCGTAAGGACGTGGCGAAGGCGTCGGACGACGCGGCGGAGAAGATGGACGCCGCGTTCGCCGACGCGAGCTGACCATGACCGCGACCCGTACCGAGTCCAGCCCCAGGACCGGGGCCACGACCAGGTCCCGGGCCGGTGCCGCGCGCACGGCGCGCGGCACCGGCCGGACCCCCTGGCTCTATCTGCTGCCCGCGCTCGTCCTCCTCGGCGGGCTGCTCGTCTACCCGATCTACCAGCTCGGCCTGATCTCCTTCCTGGAGTACACCCAGGCCCAGGTCAGCGGCGGCGAACCGACCACCTTCCGGGGTCTGGGGAACTACGCCGAACTCTTCGGCGACGGCCAGTTCTGGCAGGTCCTCCTGGCCACCGTCCTCTTCGCCGCCGCCTGCGTCGCCGCCACCCTGCTGGCCGGCTGCGCGCTCGCCGTCCTGCTGACCCGGATCAGGGCCCTGCCCCGGCTCGCCCTGATGCTGGCCGCGCTCGGCGCCTGGGCCACCCCCGCGATCACCGGTTCCACCGTCTGGGTGTTCCTCTTCGACCCCGACTTCGGCCCGGTCAACCGGGTGCTGGGGCTCGGCGACTTCTCCTGGACGTACGGGCGCTACAGCGCCTTCGCCCTGGTGCTCCTGGAAGTCCTGTGGTGCTCGTTCCCGTTCGTGATGGTGACGGTGTACGCGGGCATCCGGGCGATCCCCGCCGAGGTGCTGGAGGCCGCGGCGCTGGACGGCGCCTCGCAGTGGCGGATCTGGCGCTCGGTCACCGCCCCGATGCTGCGGCCCATCCTCGTCGTCGTCACCATCCAGTCGGTCATCTGGGACTTCAAGGTCTTCACCCAGATCTACGTCATGACGGGCGGCGGCGGCATCGCGGGCCAGAACCTGGTGCTCAACGTGTACGCGTACCAGAAGGCGTTCGCGTCCTCGCAGTACAGCCTCGGCTCCGCGATCGGCGTCGTGATGCTGCTGATCCTGCTGGCCGTCACGCTGGTCTACCTGCGCCTGGTGCGGCGCCAGGGGGAGGAACTGTGAGCGCCCGGAACACACCGCGCATCCGCCGGCCCGGCCGGCTGGCCGCCGAGGCGGCGGCCCTGCTGATCGCCGCCGCGGTCGCCTTCCCGCTCTACTGGATGGTGCTCTCCGCCCTCAAACCGGCCGGAGAGGTCCAGTCCGCGAACCCCCGCCCCTGGACCCTCGCGCCGTCCCTGGACTCCTTCCGCCGGGTCTTCGAACAGAACGACTTCGGGCGGTACTTCCTCAACAGCCTGACCGTCGCCGGCACGGTCGTCGTCGCCTCCGCGCTGGTCGCCTTCCTGGCGGCGACGGCGGTCACCCGGTTCAGGTTCCGCTTCCGGACCACGCTGCTGATCATGTTCCTGATCGCGCAGATGGTGCCGGTCGAGGCGCTGGCCATCCCGCTGTTCTTCCTGATGCGGGACTTCGGCCAGCTCAACACCCTCGGCGCGCTGATCCTGCCGCACCTCGCGTTCTCGCTGCCGTTCGCGATCTGGATGCTGCGCGGATTCGTCAGGGCCGTCCCCGAGGCCCTGGAGGAGGCCGCGTACATCGACGGGGCGAGCCGCACCCGGTTCCTCTGGCAGATCCTGTTCCCGCTGGTCCTCCCCGGCCTCGTCGCCACCAGCGTCTTCTCGTTCATCTCCACCTGGAACGACTTCCTGTTCGCGAAGTCGTTCATCATCAGCGACACCTCCCAGTCGACCCTGCCGATGGCGTTGCTGGTCTTCTTCAAACCCGAGGAGAACGACTGGGGAGGGATCATGGCGGCATCGACCGTGATGACCGTCCCCGTACTGGTCTTCTTCGTACTCGTACAGCGCCGCCTGGTCTCCGGACTCGGCGGAGCGACAAAGGACTGACTCATGGACCTGGACCTGATCCCCGCCCCCGTGCACCTCGGTGACGAGGGGAGGCGCGGCTTCCTGTTCGACCCGTCCACCACCATCACCGCGGCCCCCGGGACCGGCAGCACCGAACGCTGGCTGCGCACCACGCTCGGCGCCGCCTTCGGGCTGCCGCTCGCCCCCGGCGGCGCGGACGCGGCGGACGCGGACGCCGGGAACACCGTACGGCTGCGCATCGACACGGACCTGGAGCCCGAGGGCTACCGCCTGACCACCGGGACCGGGCGGGGCGTCGAGATCACCGGCGGCAGCCCCGCGGGCGTCTTCTGGGGTGCCCAGACGCTCCGCCAGCTCCTGGGCGCCGAGGCCTTCCGCCGCGCCCCCGTCAGCCCCGGCGCGCAACGCTCCGTCCCCTTCGCGGACATCGAGGACCACCCCCGCTTCCCCTGGCGCGGCATGATGCTCGACGTGGCACGGCACTTCCTGCCCAAGGACGACGTGCTGCGCTACCTCGACCTCCTCGCCGCCCACAAGCTGAACGTCTTCCACTTCCACCTCACCGACGACCAGGGCTGGCGCATCGAGATCAAGCGCCACCCCCGTCTCACCGAGGTCGGCTCCTGGCGCCCCCGTACGAAGCACGGCCACCGGGCCTCCGAGCAGTGGGACGAGACCCCGCACGGCGGCTACTACACCCAGGACGACATCCGCGAGATCGTCGCGTACGCCGCCGAGCGGCACATCCGGGTCGTCCCCGAGATCGACATCCCGGGCCACTCGCAGGCCGCCATCGCCGCCTACCCCGAGCTGGGCAACGCCGACGTCGTCGACACCGCCGCCCTCCCGGTCTGGGACACCTGGGGCATCAACGCGAACGTGCTCGCCCCGACCGACACCACCCTGCGCTTCTTCGAGGGCGTGCTCGAAGAGGTCCTCGACCTCTTCCCCGCCGCCACCTCGCCGTTCATCCACATCGGCGGCGACGAGTGCCGCAAGGAGCAGTGGAAGGACTCACCCGCCGCCCAGGCCCGGATCGCGGAGTTCGGCCTGGCCAACGAGGACGAGCTCCAGTCCTGGATCATCCGGCACTTCGACACCTGGCTCACCGCCCGGGGCCGCCGCCTGATCGGATGGGACGAGATCCTGGAGGGCGGCCTCCCGGCGGGCGCCGCCGTGTCCTCCTGGCGCGGCTACGGCGGGGGCATCGCCGCCGCCGAGGCGGGGCACGACGTCGTCATGTGCCCGGAACAGCACGTCTACCTGGACCACCGTCAGCACGGCGGCCCCGACGAGCCGATGCCCATCGGCTTCGTCCGCACCCTGGAGGACGTCTACCGCTTCGAGCCCGTACCGCCCGGCCTCTCCGAGGAGGCCGCCCGGCACATCCTGGGCACCCAGGCCAACGTCTGGACGGAGGTGATGCAGAACCGGGCCCGCGTCGACTACCAGGTCTTCCCGCGCCTCGCCGCCTTCGCCGAGGTCGCCTGGTCGCCGCTGCCCGCCCCCGCCGCACGGGACTACGCGGACTTCGAGCGCCGCATGACCGCGCACTACGCCCGGCTCGACGCCCTCGGCGTCGACTACCGGCGCCCGAGCGGACCGCTGCCCCGGCAGAAGCGCCCCGGAGTGCTGGGCCGCCCTCTCGACGGACCACCCCCGAACGTGTGATCCCGGCCGCGGGTCCGAGCGGCCCCGGCCCCGGCCGGTACACCCCGAGCGGTGTGCCGGCCGGTGGTTTTTTGTCCGGAAGTCGCCCTGTCGCACGGGCGTGGCGCGATGCGGCGCCGCCCCGTCGCAACCGCGACAAGCGGCGACGAACAGCGGCAATTCACACTCCACACCGAATCAGTCCGAAACAGGAACATTCCCTCGATCAAGGAGAGATGCGCCCTTCGCGGACCCTCGCGTCGGTCCGATCCGAAGATGTGCCAGAGTTGCCACGTCCAGGCTTCGAGCACGTACCGTACGGCCAAACAGCCGGACAGCCGGGACACCGGGAAGGGGCAGCTGGGTTGACCACGCACGCACCGCAGGCGCCGCAGTCGGTGACGCTGCCGGCCTCGCTCGACGAGGCCGTGGCGGCGCTCGGCGCCATGCCCGCCGCCGTTCCCGTGGCAGGTGGAACGGACCTGATGGCGGCCGTCAACAAGGGGCTGCTGCGCCCCTCGGGCCTGGTCGGGCTCGGCCGGATCAGTGAGCTGCGCGGCTGGCACTACCAGGACGGTCACGCCCTGCTCGGCGCCGGACTCACCCACGCGCGCATGGGGCGGCCCGACTTCGCCGCCCTCATCCCCGCCCTGGCCGCCGCGGCCCGCGCCGCCGGTCCGCCCCAGATCCGTAACGCCGGGACGCTCGGCGGCAACATCGCCACCGCGGCCCCGACCGGCGACGCGCTGCCGGTGCTCGCCGCGCTGGAGGCCGAGTTGGTCGTCGCGGGGCCGGACGGCGCCCGCCGCGAGATTCCCGTCTCGCACCTGCTGGCCGGTCGCGAGATGCTCGGACCGGCCGAACTCATCGGCTTCGTACGGGTGCCGCTGCTGCACGCCCCGCAGGTCTTCCTGAAGGCCACCGGCCGCACCGGCCCCGGCCGGGCCACCGCCTCCGTCGCGATCGTCCTCGACCCGGCCCGGCGCGGGGTGCGCTGCGCGGTCGGCGCCATCGCGCCGATGCCGCTTCGGCCCCTGGAGGCCGAGCACTGGATCGCCTCGCTGATCGACTGGGACGCCGAGCGGGGGCTGGCCCCCGACGCGCTGGCCGCCTTCGGCGAGTACGTCGCCGCGGCCTGCATCCCCGACCACGAACCGCCCGCCGACGGGGGAGAGGCGCCACCGCTGCCCCCCGCCGTACTGCACCTGCGGCGGACCGTCGCCGCGCTGGCCCGACGCGCGCTGGGGAGGGCACTGTCGTGACCACCGAGGACCGCAACGAAGACCACGGACAGCAGGACCACCTGCGCCACGGCGGCTGGCAGCCGACGCCGCAGAGCGGCGAGTACGACGACGGCGCGACCGCCTTCGTCCAGCTGCCGCCGGAGGACCTGGCGAACATCCCGCTGGCCGCGCCCGGTCACGGCTACGTGCCGCCGATGATCGTGCCGCTGACGCCCGCCGCGGGGCTCGACCCGACGGCCACGGGCAACTGGGCGGTGCAGCCGGAGCACCAGCAGGGGACCGGCGCGGCGGAGCCGCAGGCCCCCGGCGCGGTGCACTGGCCGGACCCGAACCAGCAGCAGGGGCCGTACGACTACGGCTACGCGTACCCGCGGGCCGCCGCCCCGCAGGCCCCGCCCGCCCCGCACGACCCGTTCGCGCAGCTCCCGCCGGAGCGGTACGGGGAGACACAGCAGGCCACGGGGCAGTGGAACTTCACCGAGTCGGCGGAGTACGGCGTCCCCGCCGGGCAGGCCCCGCAGGCACCCCAGGCACCCCAGGCACCCCAGGCCCCGCAGGCTGAGCACCCGGGGCACGGCGGTCACACGGGGCAGTGGACGATTCCGGTCGCGGATGGTGAACTTCCCGAGGAATCCGGTGAGTTCGCCGCCTCGGCGCTGGCCGCGCAGTGGTACGGGAACCAGAGCCCGGCGGCCACGCTGCCGGGCGGTGCGCCCGCCCCATGGGCGACGCAGCCGCCGGTCGCGGAGCCGGAGCCGGTCGTGCAGCAGCAGCCGGTCGCAGGGCCGGACCCGGTCATGGAGCCGGTCGTACAGCAGCAGCCGCAGCCCGTCGTGGAGCCGGAGCCGGTCGCAGGGCCGGACCCGGTTATGGAGCCGCAGCCGCAGCCGCAGCCGCAGCCGCAGCCGCAGCCCGTCGCGGAAACGGAACCTGAGCCGGTCCCCGTCGTCGTGGCGGAACCCGGACCGGAACCCGTGGCGGAGCCCGTACCGGCCCCCCTCGCCGAGGCGGTCGCGGTGACGGCGCCCGCGGCGGAGCCCGTTCCGGTCGTGGAAGAGCCCCCCGGGCAGGCCCCGGAAGCGGACCAGGCCCCCGAGGCGGAGCCCGAACCCGGGCCGGAGCCCGAACCCGAGCCGGAGGCCGACCCCGGCACGCCCTCGGATCCCAGCGAAGCGCCGGGGACTCCCGAAGCGCCCGAGACCCCTCAGGCCGTGGACGGTCCGGAGGTCCCGGAGGTCCCCGAGGCCCCGGATGCCGCCGACGCCCAGCCGCCCCTCGGCCTCGCCGACGAGCACCCCGCCGTCTCCTACGTCCTGCACGTGAACGGCACCGACCGCCCGGTCAGTGACGCCTGGCTCGGGGAGTCGCTGCTCTACGTGCTCCGCGAGCGCCTCGGCCTCGCCGGGGCCAAGGACGGCTGCTCGCAGGGCGAGTGCGGCGCCTGCAACGTCCAGGTGGACGGCCGGCTGGTCGCCTCCTGCCTGGTCCCGGCGGCGACCACGGCGGGCAGCGAGGTCCGTACCGTCGAGGGCCTCGCCGTGGACGGCGAACCCTCCGACGTCCAGCGCGCCCTGGCCAGGTGCGGGGCCGTCCAGTGCGGCTTCTGCATCCCGGGCATGGCCATGACCGTGCACGATCTGCTGGAGGGCAACCACGCCCCCAGCGAACTGGAGACGCGCCAGGCGCTCTGCGGAAACCTCTGCCGCTGTTCCGGCTACCGCGGCGTCCTCGACGCCGTCAACGAGGTCATCGCGGGCCGCGAGGCGCCCCACGTCCCCGCCTCGTCGGACTCCACGTCCCCGGAGCCCGACGAGGCCGGTATCCCGCACCAGACGGCCCCCGGGGCCGGTAGCGAGCCGCACGCCCAGGACGGAGGCATGGCGTGAGCAACGACGCAGCCACCGCTGCCAACGCCACCAGCACACGGATCAGCACCCCGGCGTTCGGCGGTCCCGCCGAACCGCCCGCGTTCGGCCTCGGCGTCTCCCTGCCGCCCGCCGACGCCCGCGCGAAGACCGAGGGCACCTTCCCGTACGCCGCCGACCTCTGGGCCGAGGGCCTGCTCTGGGCGGCCGTGCTGCGCTCCCCGCACCCGCACGCCCGCATCCGGTCCGTCGACACCTCGGCCGCCGTCGCGATGCCCGGCGTACGGGCGGTGATCACGCACACCGACATCCCCGGCGAGAGCCTGTACGGGCGCCGTGTCGTCGACCGCCCGGTCTTCGCCTCCGACCTGGTCCGTCACCACGGCGAGCCGATCGCCGCGGTCGCCGCCGACCACCCCGACACGGCCCGGCTCGCCGCCGCGGCCATCGCCGTCGACTACGAGGTCCTCGAACCGGTCACCGACCCGGAGCAGTCCTTCGCCGCCGAACCCCTGCACCCCGACGGCAACCTGATCCGCCATATCCCGCTCCAGTACGGAGACCCCGAGGCCACCGGCGAGGTCATCGTCGAGGGCCTGTACCGCATCGGCCGCCAGGACCCGGCCCCGATCGGCGCCGAGGCCGGGCTCGCCGTGCCCCGCCCGGACGGCGGCGTGGAGCTCTACACCGGCTCCACCGACCCGCACGCCGACCGTGACCTCGCCGCCGCCTGCTTCGGCCTCGAACCCGAGCGGGTCAAGATCGTCGTCACCGGCGTCCCCGGCGCCACCGGCGACCGCGAGGAGCCCGGCTTCCAGCTCCCGCTCGGCCTGCTCGCCCTGCGCACCGGCTGCCCGGTCAAGCTGGCCGCCACCCGCGAGGAGTCCTTCCTCGGACACTCCCACCGCCACCCCACCCTGCTGCGCTACCGCCACCACGCGGACGCCGACGGACGGCTGGTCAAGGTCGAGGCGCAGATCCTGCTCGACGCGGGCCCCTACGCCGAATCGTCCTCGGAGTCGCTGGCCGCCGCCGTCGCGTTCGCCTGCGGCCCGTACGTCGTGCCGCACGCCTTCATCGAGGGCTGGGCGGTCCGTACGAACAACCCGCCCTCGGGCCATGTGCGCGGCGAGGGCGCGATGCAGGTCTGCGCGGCCTACGAGGGCCAGATGGACAAGCTGGCCGCCAAGCTCGGCATCGACCCGGCCGAACTGCGGCTGCGCAACGCCCTGTCCACCGGCGACATCCTGCCCACCGGCCAGACGGTGACCTGCCCCGCCCCCGTCGCCGAACTCCTCACCGCCGTACGGGACTTCCCGCTTCCCGCGCTCCCCAAGGACACCCCGGAGGGCGACTGGCTGCTGCCCGGCGGCCTCGAAGGCGCGGGCGAACCCGGTGCGGTGCGCCGGGGCGTCGGCTACGCGCTGGGCATGGTCCACATGCTGGGCGCGGAGGGCGCCGACGAGGTCTCCACGGCCACGGTCCGCGTCCACGACGGCATCGCCACGGTCATCTGCGCCGCGGTCGAGACCGGGCAGGGCTTCTCGACCCTGGCCCGCCAGGTCGTCCAGGAGACCCTGGGGGTCGAGGAGGTCCACGTGGCCTCCGTCGACACCGACCAGCCCCCGGCCGGACCGGCGACGCACGGCCGCCACACCTGGGTGTCGGCCGGGGCGGTGGAACGCGCCGCGAAGATGGTCCGCACCCAGCTCCTCCAGCCGCTGGCCCACACGTTCGGCATGTCCACGGAGCTGCTGCAGATCGCCGACGGCAAGATCACCTCCTACGACGGGGTGCTGTCCACCACGGTCAGCGAGGCGATGGACGGCAAGGAGCTGTGGGCCACCGCCCAGTGCCGCCCCCACCCGACCGAGCCGCTCGACGCGTCCGGCCAGGGCGACGCCTTCGTCGGCCTCGCCTTCTGCGCGGTCCGCGCGGTGGTGGACGTCGACATCGAGATCGGCTCCGTCCGGGTCGTCGAGATGGCGGTCGCCCAGGACGTCGGCCGGATCCTCAACCCGGCGCAGCTGGCGACCCGGATCGAGGCCGGGGTGACCCAGGGCATCGGCGCCGCGCTCACCGAGAACCTCCGCACCGCCCGCGGCCTGATCCGCCACCCCGACCTCACCGGGTACGCCCTCCCGACCACGCTGGACGCCCCGGACATCCGGATCGTCGAGCTCATCGAGGAACGGGACGTGGTGGCCCCCTTCGGCGCCAAGCCCGCCTCGGCGGTCCCGGTGGTGACCTCTCCGGCGGCGGTGGCGGCGGCCGTCCGCGCGGCCACCGGCCGTCCGGTCAACCGCCTCCCGATCCGTCCCCAGGCGGCCGTGGTCGTTCCCGGCACATGAGCGGGCCACGGCCGGACGAGGCGCGGGCGGCGGGACCGGCCGGGTCCACCGGTGGCCTGGGCCCCGCCGTCGTCCTCATCACCGGGGTGATGGCCGCCGGGAAGTCCACCCTGGCCCAGGCCCTCGCCGAGCGGCTGCCCCGGTCGGTCCACGTGCGCGGCGACGTCTTCCGCCGGATGGTGGTGTCGGGCCGCGCCGACACCGTGCCGGGCGCGCCGGAGGAGGCCGCCGACCAGCTCCGGCTGCGCTACCGGCTCTCCGCGATGACGGCCGACACGTACGCGGACGCGGGCTGGACCGTCGTCGTGCAGGACGTCGTGCTGGGCGAGGAGCTGACCCGCTACGTCGGCCTCGTCCGTACCCGCCCGCTGTACGTCGTCGTGCTCGACCCGGAGCCGCGGGCCGTCGCCGAACGCGAGGCCGGACGGCCCAAGAACGGGTACGGGGCGGGGTGGACGGTGGAGTCGCTGATCGGGGTGGCACGCGCGCAGACGCCACGGATCGGGCTCTGGCTGGACACCTCGGGCCAGACCGTGGCGCAGTCGGTGGACGCGGTGCTCGCGGGGCTGGACCGGGCGCGGGTCTGAGGAGCCGCCCGGCGGGCCCGTCGAGGTCACCGGTGCCGGGCCCGCCGTCCTCGGGCGGGTATCCCGGGCCGCGTCCGCCCGGCGGAGCCTGGCACACCCGCTCGCCGCGTTGCCGGGCCCACCCCGGTACGTTCAGCACCGGCGCGCCCCCGCCTCGCGCGTGGGGGCACCGGCACGCGGTCTCGCTCTCGACGCGGGCCCACACCGTCCCCGCCTCGCGCGCGCGGGCACCAGGCACCGTCGGGCCCGCCCTTCGGGCAGACGACGCTTCGGTACGCGCCCTGCTGTCCTGCCTGGAGGCCGTGACCGGATTCGAACCGGTGTAACTCGAGTTGCAGTCGAGCCCCTGAACCACTCGGGCACACGGCCGGGTTCCCTCGGCGTGCCTCGACGGTAGGCCCGGGGCCGCGCGCGGCTCAAGGGGCGGAGCCGGGACGCCATACGACTGCCATACGGCGTTCACGATCGGCCCCGCGGGTCCTACGTCCAAGGGACGAGCACAGGGCCGTCCTCCGACAGGGTCCGGGCGGCTCTCCGCCCCTTACGCTTGGGCGCATGAGTGCCCTGGAACCGCGTGACGACACCGATACCCGACCGCTCGCCGCGCAGGCCCCGGCCACCGTGCCGACCGGCGGGGTGCTGGGCCGGAGCCACCGGGCGCTCAGCATCGGCATCGTCTCCGTCGTCTTCCTGATCGCCTTCGAGGCGACCGCCGTGGGCACCGCGATGCCGGTCGCCGCGCGCGAACTCCACGGCATCGCGCTGTACGCGTTCGCGTTCTCCGCGTACTTCACGACCAGCCTCTTCGCCATGGTGCTCTCCGGCCAGTGGGCGGACCGGCGCGGGCCGCTGGGGCCGCTCGCCGCCGGGATGAGCGCCTTCGTGGCGGGCCTGCTGCTCTGCGGGACCGCCGGCGGCATGTGGGTCTTCGTCGCGGGCCGGGCCGTCCAGGGCCTCGGCGGCGGGCTGGTGATCGTGGCCCTGTACGTGGTGATCGGCCGGGCCTACCCGGAGCGGCTGCAGCCCTCGATCCTGGCCGCGTTCGCCGCGAGCTGGGTGGTCCCCTCGGTGGTCGGGCCGCTCGCCGCCGGATCGGTCACCGAGCACCTGGGCTGGCGCTGGGTCTTCGTCGGCATCCCCGTCCTCGTGGTCTTCCCGCTGGCGCTCGCGCTGCCCCAGATCCGGCGGCGGGCCTCCGGACCGGCCGACCCCGCGGCGCCCGTCGAACCGTACGACCGGCGGCGCATCCGGCTCGCCCTCGGGATCTCGCTGGGCGCGGCACTGCTCCAGTACGCCGGGCAGGAGCTGAACTGGTTCGCGCTGCTCCCGGCCGCCGCCGGCTTCGGCCTGCTCGTCCCGGCGGTGCGGGGACTGCTGCCCCCGGGCACGGTGCGGGCGGCGCGCGGGCTGCCCGCGGTGGTGCTGCTGCGCGGGGTGGCGGCGGGTTCGTTCATCGCCGCCGAGTCGTTCGTACCGCTGATGCTGGTGACCCAGCGCGGGCTCAGCCCGACGATGGCCGGATTCTCGCTCGCGGCCGGGGGCGGGACCTGGGCGCTCGGCTCGTATCTTCAGTCCCGGCCGCGCCTGGAGCCCTGCCGGGGGCGGCTGATGGTGGGCGGCATGGTGCTGGTCGCCGTGTCGATCGCCGCCGCGCCGGCCGTGCTGATCGACGCGGTGCCGGTCTGGACCGTGGCGGTGGCCTGGGGCTTCGGCTGCCTGGGCATGGGCGTGGTGATCGCCTCGACCAGTGTGCTGCTGCTGAAGCTGTCGGCGCCGGAGGAGGCGGGCGCGAACTCGGCGGCCCTCCAGATCTCCGACGGGCTCTCGAACGTCCTGCTCCTGGCGGCGGGCGGGGCCGCCTTCGCGGCCCTGGGCGGCGGCACGTTGGGCGCCGTGCACGACGCGACGGCGTCGGCCGCCACCGGATCCCACCCGGCGGCCTTCGCGGCGGTCTTCCTCCCGATGGCGGTGGTGGCCCTGGCGGGGGCCTGGGTGGCGGGCCGGGTCCGGGCGAAGTGAGCCGGACCACTCCGGCCCCGCCCGGGGGCACCACTCCGGCCCCGCCCCGGGGTGCCGTTCCGGCAGGGCCGGGAGGGGGCCGCCGAGCGGAGCGGGCTTCTCGACGGGCCCCGTGGCCCGCTCCGGCCTGACCACCGAAGACGTCCCTCCCCCCGTCGGCCACCGGTGGGACGCAGGAGGCGGAGAGGCGTCCCCCGGGGGCCGCGCACGCCGGTTGCCGGCGGCGTGTGAGAGCCGTCGCACTTGCGCGCGGGGCGGTGAAGTTCACGGGGGATTCCGCGCCGCTCCCCGGTAGGGTGGCCCGGTTGTCGTATCGCGTGCGCGTCCGATCCGTGCGCACCGGCAGCGCCCCACGTACCCGAGTGCCCCGAACCGGAGACCGTGACTACTACCGCCTCCCACCACCTCTCACCCGCCTTCCCCGGCCGCGCCCCCTGGGGCACGGCCGGAAAGCTGCGAGCCTGGCAGCAGGGCGCCATGGAGAAGTACATCCAGGAGCAGCCGCGCGACTTCCTCGCGGTCGCCACCCCCGGCGCGGGGAAGACCACCTTCGCGCTGACCCTCGCGTCATGGCTGCTGCACCACCACGTCGTGCAGCAGGTCACCGTGGTCGCGCCGACCGAGCACCTGAAGAAGCAGTGGGCCGAAGCGGCGGCCCGGATAGGCATCAAGCTCGACCCCGACTACAGCGCGGGCCCGCTGAGCAAGGAGTACGACGGCGTCGCGATCACCTACGCGGGTGTCGGTGTCCGCCCGATGCTGCACCGCAATCGCTGCGAGCAGCGCAAGACCCTGGTGATCCTCGACGAGATCCACCACGCCGGTGACTCGAAGTCCTGGGGCGAGGCCTGCCAGGAGGCGTTCGACCCGGCCACCCGGCGGCTCGCGCTCACCGGCACGCCGTTCCGCTCCGACACCAACCCGATCCCCTTCGTCGTGTACGAGGAGGGCAACGACGGCATCCGGCGCTCCTCGGCCGACTACACCTACGGCTACGGCAACGCGCTCGCCGACGGCGTCGTCCGGCCCGTGATCTTCCTCAGCTACAGCGGCAACATGCGCTGGCGCACCAAGGCCGGTGACGAGATCGCCGCCCGGCTCGGCGAACCGATGACCAAGGACGCCATCGGGCAGGCCTGGCGCACCGCGCTGGCGCCCACCGGCGAGTGGATCCCCAATGTGCTGGCCGCCGCCGACAAGCGGCTGACCGAGGTGCGCAAGGGCATCCCGGACGCGGGCGCGCTGGTCATCGCCACCGACCAGGACTCCGCACGCGAGTACGCCAAGATCCTCAAGCGGGTCACCGGCGAGAAGGCCACGGTGGTGCTCTCCGACGAGAAGGCCGCCTCGAAGAAGATCGACCAGTTCAGCCAGGACGGCTCCCGCTGGATGGTCGCGGTCCGCATGGTGTCGGAGGGCGTCGACGTGCCGCGCCTCGCCGTGGGCGTGTACGCGACCACGATCTCCACGCCGCTGTTCTTCGCGCAGGCCGTCGGCCGCTTCGTGCGTTCCCGCAGGCGGGGCGAGACGGCCTCCGTCTTCGTACCGACCATCCCGATGCTGCTGCAGTTCGCCAACGAGATGGAGGTCGAGCGGGACCACGTCCTCGACAAGCCCAAGCGGGGCAGCGACGAGGAGAACCCGTTCGCGGAGGAGGACAAGCTCCTCGCCGACGCCGAGAAGCTCCAGGACGAGGAGACCGAGGACCAGCTGCCCTTCGAGGCGCTGGAGTCCGACGCGGTCTTCGACCGGGTGCTGTACGACGGTGCCGAATTCGGCATGCAGGCCCACCCCGGCAGCGAGGAGGAGCAGGACTACCTGGGGATTCCGGGGCTGCTGGAGCCCGACCAGGTGCAGCTGCTGCTCCAGAAGCGGCAGTCCCGGCAGATCGCGCACAGCCGCCAGAAGCCGGCCCAGGACGCCGACCTGCTGGAGAAGCCGGCCGGGGCGCGCCCGGTCGTCACCCACAAGCAGCTGCTCGGCCTGCGCAAACAGCTCAACACGATGGTGTCGGCGTACACCCACCAGAGCGGCAAGCCGCACGGGGTGATCCACACCGAGCTGCGGCGGGCGTGCGGCGGCCCGCCGAGCGCGGAGGCCACGGCCGGGCAGATCCAGCAGCGGATCGAGAAGGTCCAGGAGTGGGCCACCCGGATGAAGTAGGCGCTCCCGGTGCGGGCCCGGCGCGGGGACGGAGGTCCTCGCACCGGGCCCGCGTCCGTCCCGGGGGACGGCTGTCCGGTGGCTACCAGACGTGCGGTGCGGACTGCGTGACCGTGGCGACGCACGGCACCGTGGCCGACGTCGGGGACGACGCCACGATCTGCAGGGACCAGTTGGTGGCGCTCGGGGGAGAGGACAGCACCTTGGAGTTCGTGCTGTCGCCCGCCGCCAGGGTGCCGGAGGTGAGCTTCAGCGGGCCCAGGGTGATCGGGTTGCCGCCGCTCATACCGGGGTTGGTCTTCCCGGAGAACTGCACCTCGCTGGTGACGCCGCCCGAGGTCTTGGTGAGCTTGAGCGTCGTCGTGATGCTGTTCGGGTCGGCGGTCGTGCCCGTGGGCATGGTGATCGCGCTGGACGTGATCTTGATGGTCTTGGCCGTACCCGAGTCGGCGGCGGTCAGGGTGGCCTGACCGCTGCCCCAGGTGCCGCAGTCGTACGTGGCCGTCGCGGCGAGCGGGGCCACCGCGTGGGCGGCCGGGGCCAGGGCGAGGGCACCGGCCACGGCACAGGCCGCGGTCAGGACGAGTGGAACGCGTCTTCGGTTCGACGACATGACGGGAGAACTCCTTCCGGTTCTGAATTCCGCAGATATGCCGAAGAGTCGCCGCGCATGCGCCGAAGAACCACTGAAGAACCGCTGAAGAGCCGCTGAAGAGCCGCCGAAGAATCTCCGGAGTTTCGTCGAAGTTTCACCGAAGTGGATCGGGTCATTCTTCGTCGGACCGCTCTTCCGTGGATCATTCTTCTTCTCTATCCGCGCGCCGGGCCCGGCATTTCGATGCAGTGAAACGGTGATCTTCAAAGAAGTCAAGAGATGGCGGCAGGGCCTCTTGAAATTCCCGCGGAAATGCTTTTCGAGCATTTCAGTCGATGATCAATCGGTTCTCCCAAGGATCAATCGGTTCTCTCTTGACTTCTGTGCACCCGGCCCCCTCAATGTGCGCAATCAATGGCCCATGGAGGGGTGTCTGGTGATACGACGACGAAGACCCGGCGTGACCGGTCTGCTCGCTGCCTGCTTCGCGCTGACGCTGGGCTGCGCCGGGGCGAGCGCCCAGGCCGTACCCCTCGCGGACGGGCCCGCCGCCGCGGCAGCCACGATCACCCCGACCGTCCACTGCGTCCTGCCCGCCGGGCAGGGGGAGGCGACCGGACCGCAGGACATGACCGTCGAGCTGTCGCCCGCGGTGGTCGCGCCCGGCGGCAAGGTGCACGCGAAGGTCACCCTCGGGCCGTCCCCGGCCACCAGCGGTCTTCCCCTGGAGGACGTGCCGACCATCCCCAGCATCGATCTCGCCCTGTCCGGCGGGGCGAGCGGAACCGTCACCGTGCGGGGTGCCGAGATCACCCTGGACATCCCGTCCGGCACGCCCATCGAGATCCCGCCGTACGAGGGCGACTTCCTGGTGCCCGCGAACGCCTCCGGGCCGGTCTCGTTCGCCGCCGTCCGCACCCTGACCCAGACCAAGGTGCTCGGCTCGGTCTTCGAGACGCCGTGCGACGTCGTCGAGGGCGGCACGGGCCTCGGCTCCGTCACGGTGGAGGGCACCGGTTCCGCGCCCGCCACCCTGACCGCGCCCGCCGGTCCCGTACGCCCCAGCACCGCCGTGACGCTGGGCGGTTCGGGGTGGACGGCCGGCGGCACCCCGGTGCCCTCGCTCTGCGCCGTGGGCGGGGGCGGCTGCGATCCGCTGAAGTTCAAGACCAGCGACCTCGGCATCGACAGCGGCGGCGCCCTGCACGGCACGGCCACCCTCGCGGAGTCCGGCGCGGTGCCGGACGGCGCGTACGAGGTGAAGGTCAACGACGGCACGAAGGAGGCGACCGCGCCCCTCACCGTCAGGGCCGTGGCCGCCGGGGACCGGGAGATCTCGCTCTCGCGCAGCCGCGGCCCGGTCGGCAGCGTGATCACCGTCAGCGGGAAGAACTACAACCCGGACCGCTGGATCAACGTCATCGGGCTCGACGCGAGCGGCACCGGGCTCGACGACAGCGCGGTCTACGTCAAGAGCGCCCCGGACGGCACCTTCTCCGTCGAGTTCACGGTGGTCTCCGACGCCGTCGTCGCCGTCCAGGCCGACGAGGGCAACGACCCGGCGACCGTACGCACCGCCCCGTTCACCGTCTCGGACGACGACGGCGGGGGCGGGGGCAGCGCCGACCAGAAGCTGAACACCTCGGTCCGGGCCGGGACCTTGTCCATGGTCCAGGACGGCGACACGGTCGACTTCGGGACGACCGTTCTGGGCACCGGCAGCGGTGTGCAGCGCTCCCGGCTCAACCGGGTCGAGGTGGAGGACGCCCGCGGCGTCGACAGCGGCTGGTCCCTGACCGCCACCCTCACCGCCTTCACCGGCGGCGGCGGAACCATCCCGGCCGACGCCGTCCGGTGGACACCCCGCTGCACCGCCCAGCAGGGCAGCGTGGGCGTACCGGTGGCCGGATCGCCCACCGTGCTCGGCAGCACGGCGGCGAGCCTGTGCCGGATGGACCCGGACGGCGCCCGCCCGTTCACCGGCGGCCGGTTCGACGCCGACGCCGATCTCACCCTCACCGTCCCCGGAACCACCCGGCCCGGGGATTACAGCGCCACCCTCACCCTCACCCTTCTCTGATCCGCGATCCGCGATCCGCTATTCGAGATCGGCTATTCGAGACGGCTCTCCGCGATCCGCTATCCGCGGGAAAGGTGACGGGAAAGAAAGGAAAGTCCCGGAGGCGCCCGCCCGCTCCGATGCGCACC